>JANOXZ010000821.1:0-2958 GCA_031418695.1 Synechococcales cyanobacterium VAR_35_metabat_10 | reverse complement strand
CTACCAACGCCACCTTGCAAATTGCTAACGCGGTGCTATGGCCGTTTTTGAATCGCTTTGGTGAACTAGAGGCGGTCAAAGAGCAGTTTTATCGGCCTCAAATGTTGGCTACCCGTGATATTGCTCGGTTTCGGAATCATTTGTCTTGGCGGTATTATTTAGAGCGGCAATATTATCGACCGCTGGCTATTTTTGAAAGTCGCTATCCGCTTTTGGTATGTTCTTCTAAATCCAGCTTATCTGGCTCAATTGAATATCGATCGATCTACGCCCCCCGGCGGCAAGAGTTAGCTAAGCTGCGCGGTATTCCTTGGCTCGTAACCATGATACTAGAGTTTCGGGATGCAGTTACGCCTTTTGCCATAGGGGCTACTACTTTTGCTGGTAATGTTGTGGTATATGTTTTGACCGAAATTGTGGGGCGGGGACTGGGTTTGATCGGCAAAGGTATCCTGCAAGGCATTGGTCAGGCTTGGCAAGAACGACCGCGATCTTAAGTTTTTGGAACATTTGCTGATACATTGGGTCGAGGGGTTATGAGAACATGCAGAATCTAACCCGCCATGAATCAGTCAATTTCACTATCTTGGTCGCAAATGGAGACCCCCCTCCCCCAGCAGAGAGTGTCAGTAGACAGTCTATCGAACCACGACCTCATTCTGATGGCGCAGGCTGGCGCGCGACCAGATCGAGCGGCGTTGACCGAAATTATGAAGCGTTATCGTTCTCATGTCGATCGGTTGCTATATCATTTGGCTCCAGACTGGCAAGATCGGGCGGATCTTTCCCAGGAAGTATGGATTCGGGTATATCGCAATATTAAAAATTTAAATGAGCCAGAAAAGTTTCGCGGTTGGCTGAGCCGCATTGCCACCAATTTGTTTTACGACGAGCTGCGCAAGCGCAAACGCAACAGTAGTCCGTTGTCTTTAGATGCGCCGATTTTACTAGATGGCAGTGAGCTAGATTGGGAAATTGCCGCTGATGGCCCCAGCCCCGAAGACAATATGGCGACTCGCGAGTTCTATGAACAATTGCGGGTAGCGATCGCCGATTTACCAGATGCTTTTAGACAGACCATTATTCTACGGGAAATTGATGGTCGGTCTTATGAGGAGATCGCTGAGGCGACCCAGGTTTCGATCGGGACGGTGAAGTCGCGAATTGCTCGGGCAAGGCTGCGATTGCAAGAACAACTGAGCGGTTACTTAGGCTCCTAAGGGAGTTTTTGATAAACTTTTGTCCGTTTTTGGTCATATTAGACTGTAGTAATCCATTATTTTGATTAAATATAAAGAGCGGTAGCTCTGGAGAAAAGACCATGTTAGATGTACTAGACAACAACCCACAAAACAGTGGACTCGAAAAGTTCGAGCTGTTGAGCGCTTATCTCGATGGAGAGGTGAATGCAGCAGAAAGAAAACAAGTGGAGCTGTGGTTGCAAGAAGATGCGGCTTTCAAGGCCATGTTCAATAAAATGCGCGGGATGCATACGGCGATCGAGCAGAGCCCGATGCCTCCAGTAACTGAGCCAATCAATAAGTTTGCTGATGAGGTCTTTGCAAAAATTGATCAGCGTCGGCAGCTTAAGTTCCTTAAGGTGGTTGGCGGAGCCTGTGTGGCCGGAATGGTGGCAGCAGGTGCGATGTTTACTGCTACTTTCCAAGGCTCTAATCATCAGATGCAGATGGCTAAGAGTGTGCTACCTACCTCGGTTCCTAACTCTTTGTCGATTTTAGTGAAGCCTACTCCTTTAATGGTGGCTTTGAATGATTCGATCGTCCAAATTTCGCCTAATAAAGTGGTTGCTCCTAAGGGCAGGGCCGATATTATTGATTTGTTAGATGATGGTGACGATCTCTAGACTTCTTTTTTAGCTACCGTTATACACTGGCTCTAAAGCGCCAGTGTTTTTTTAGGGATATTTTCTCCATGTCGTTGATTACTTCACAACTTACTCGCCAGCAAAAAGATTTGGTGCGCAATATTATTACTAACTATGCAGCAGGCTATTTTTTGATGGCTGAGGAGGCTGGGTTGCAGTGGTATAGCAGTAATCAGCGGGCGATTATTCCTTTAGATGAGGGGTTTCGCTATCCCAAGTCTTTGCAACGGGTATTAAATAGCAATCAGTTTGAGGTGGCGATCGATCGAGATTTTGCAGCGGTGGTGGAGGGCTGTGCCGATCGAGATACTACTTGGATTTCGGATGAGTTAAAGGAGATTTATTATCTGCTATATACTGCGGGCTGGGCACACAGTTTTGAGACTTGGCAGGGCGATCGGCTAGCCGGGGGGATTTTGGGAATTGTGATTGGCGGCGCTTTTATTGGGGAATCGATGTTTTTCAACATCCCGGAAGGCTCGAAGGTGGCGATGGTGAAGTTGGTAGAGCATTTGCGGCAGCGAGGTTTTATGTTGTTCGATGCTCAGATGCAGAATCCACATTTAGAAAGGTTTGGGGCGATCGAGGTGGAGCCAGATGCCTATGATAAAATGTTGGATGTGGCCGTTAGTAAAACCTGTGAGTTTGATTTGAGATCAATGTGAATCGAACGTGCTGAGGTGAACTTAATTATTTATGACACCGACCAGGAGGTAATTTACAAATGGCAGACTTAAATTATTTTAGTAATTGTATTCAATCTGTTCTGAGTGTTTATGCTGAGAGGAGAAGTAATCAAAAAGATGTTGAGGCTCGACTTATTTTTGATGTAAACAGACATCATTATCAACTATTTTATATAGGCTGGGAAGGCCATAAACAGATTTTTTATCCGATTATTCATGTGGATATTCAAGGTGACAAGATTTGGCTTCAGCTTAATCAGCAGGAGCCTCACACCTACCCGCTTCGGGAGGTGTTGAGAGGAATGCGTGCGAGTTGAGGATTCTAGCGCCTACAAGATACAAAGGCACAGCCAGTAGGCGATAGGCGCTGGATGACGAACTGAGCAA
>JANOXZ010000820.1:0-9189 GCA_031418695.1 Synechococcales cyanobacterium VAR_35_metabat_10 | reverse complement strand
ATGTTCTGTTGTGCCCTGAGGCCAAGTTGATCCCGAAAATATGCGGTACTGTAAATTGTTGATCGTGAAGCGTCTCCCGAGGAGAATCGATCTAAAAATCCCTGTAATATTTCCTGCCGCTTCTGGTTAAATATTGGCTCTGGGACAAAGTTGTATTCAGTGCGAATCTGTTGCTCATATTCAGCAAAGCGTTCTGCTGATGATCCCAAAATTGCTAAATCGATGTCTACCAACAAGCATTCATCAAGTGTAATTGGTAGTGCGGTATGGCAAGTAGCCATGATCATTGATTGAATTCGATCGATCTTTTCTGGCAACACGCCAGCTTTACTCAACTCCATGCTAGCCCACTGGGCACTTTGGGCTTCATTATCATGACTGGCAGTGTCATAAATAGCATCATGAAACCACAGCGCCATTTCGACTTCGGCTGGATAAGTTGTCAAATCCATGACCAATTCAAAAAGATCTAAGCATTCACCCAGATGCTGGAGAGTGTGATAATGTCGTACAGATTCATCATAGTGACTACAAATTGATTGAAAAAGATTTTGATCATCATTAGTGATGCCTAAACCCAGCCATGCTCTATTCCAAGATTTTGTGAAATCCATATTTTCATCACCTTTGCCAAACTCTAGGTGGACAAGCTGATCGATCACGATAATTCTGACGCAGCAAATCCCAAACGGCAACGAACCATTTTTGTGCGGCCTGCCGATCGCTTCCCCGATAACGACAAATCAATCCTCCCGCTACAGACGTGACCCCCCAGCCAATCTCGGATTGCGGAGCGAGTACCCTTGCCTGAGCAACAACTTCAGCACTGACCGAGCCACCCAACCACACCAAAATCCCCAACAGCGGCTGACCAGCACTGGCTTGTAAACTTTGCCATTGATCGCCAGTAATTTTCTGTCGATCGATCCACAGGGGCTTCCCCTCCTGCCAGACTTCCATAGCATTTTGCCAACTGCCGTGAGTAAAAGTTTCTTGGCGGGCACTGCGCCCTAAACGCACTATATCCCAGGCACAAAAAGTCGCACCAGCAACCAGATCAACCCGTAGGTTTTGTTGGTATTGAGCACGATCGAAAATAATCGTGTCTTGGGGCAACCATTCTAAGTAAGCATTGACTCCGAGGTTAATATTAATTTGCTGTTGGGCAAAAGCACCATTACTACGATAAATTTTAGCAGCAGCAGCAGTGGTAATCAGGGCTTGGCTGGCTGGTTCTAGGTCGATTTGGTAGGAGAGTCGATCTCCGCCCACCATACCACCAGCACTATGCAAAATAACCGTGTGACAAATGTTCGGTTCAGGGTAAAAGGGACGCTGAATTTTGAGGGGTGCATGGGCATAACTGCGCCGCAGAATGGTATTTTCTCCCTCAGATTGAAAAAGTAGATCGATGTGACCTTGCCAATGCTCAGTGGAAGTCATCGTATTTGCCACCTAATTCAAGAATTCAGACATCCTACCGTGAGCCAACACCTTTTGCTGAGAACTAAGCCATGGGCTATAATTCAGGTAACTTTAGGCCAATCCGTATGACTTATTTAACTATCGCCTTACCAGAATCAGCCAAAGCCTATGTCGATCGCCAGATTTCTGATGGCACTTACAATAGTGTTGACGAATTTTTGACTGTATTGATCGAGCAAGAACAAGAGCGTCAAGCGAAACAGAAAGCAAATGCTATGCTGCGATCTACGATTCAGAAAAATAGAAAAGTCGAAGCCACTGATGAATGGTGGGATCAACAACGAAAAATCTTAAGTGATTCGCTGCCCCCACAAGTATGAATCTGCGCATTTTGATACATGAGGATGCCAATTTAGATCTTCCAGAACATTTTCAATATCTTGCCTAAAGCAATCATGACAGTGCTTTGCGTTTTTTTGATGCAGCACGACAAACTTTTGCATCTTTAGCTCGAATGCCTGGGATGGGTCAAAGATACGAAAGTGAAGACGAAGAAATTATTGATGTTCGCAAATGGTTGGTCAAAGGATTTAGTAGTTATCTCATTTTTTATCGTTATAACGATGAGATGATTGAGATCTTGCGCATCGTTTATGCCACTAGAGACTTAACTCCACTTTTGAAAAATTTGTAAGGTCATAATAATGGCATTCACCCCCAAAGTGATCAAATAGATGATCAGATAATGTCTTCTCGATTTTTTCACTTCCGAGGCTGTGCGATAATTTTGATAATCGGTTGCCTGTAAAATCAGTCGATCGAACTTGGGGTGACTTCCTCACCTTTTGGCCTTAGCTCCGTGCATGAATAATCTGGTGGCTTTCTGTGACCCTGTTTCAACTTTGGCTGTACATAGCACCACCGGTAGTCGGCACCATCATTGGTTACTTCACCAACGACGTAGCCATCCAGATGCTTTTCCGCCCCTACCGCGCCGTCTACGTCGGCAAATACCAACTTCCCTTTACTCCTGGACTCATTCCGCGCAACCAAGAGCGCATGGCCAAGCGAGTTTCTGATACCATCATGGGTTCATTGCTCACCCCTGCTGAGCTGCAAAGACTGGCCAAGCGACTTTTGCAAGTAGAGCGGGTGCAAGCAGCAGTAGAATGGCTGCTACAACTGGGCTTAGACCAACTCCAAGATGACAAAGAGCAAAAGACCGCCAAAGTCCTGGCCAAGATTTTACGTGACTTAGCAGGGGAATCTTTGCCGCGTTTGTTAAAAATTTGGAGTCGGCGACCACAGTTTTTGCAGGGACAAATTGAGCGAATCTTCGATCGGGTATTACTAGATTTTCAGCTCAGCAGCGACCAATCCAAACAATTAACTGACTGGTTAGTAGATGGAGTATTACCACCAGAAGTTTTAAGATCGGCCTTGGTAGATTTTTTGACCGATCGAAATATTCAGGTAATTGACGACAGCATCCGCGAAAAAAGCAGCGGCACCTATTGGGTGGTGGCAAACTTGTTTGGGGTGCGGAATACCCTGCTGCGGCTGCGCACTTTTTGTTTGGATGAGCGGGATGCTGCGAACAAAATTATTGTCGAACTCGTCACTGCTCTAGGTATTCGCAAAATCTTGCAAGAGTGGTTTCAAAACGTCTCTTTGCAAAACCTACCAATGGTCACGGTCAAACAGTTGCGCACCACGGTTGCCGACAGTGTGCGGGACTATATCAAAACCCAAGGCATCGACCTGATCACGGGTCTAACCGACACGATCGATTGGGATGCAGTGGCTACCTTGGCGATCGGGCGCTTGCGCAGTTCGGCGGTGGTTTCGTCTTCTTTGTCTACGGTGGGTAGTGAGCTGGCAGTGGTGATTGATCGTTATCTAGAGAAAGATCTGGAGAAAATTGTCGCCCAGGTGATCCCGATTTTGAGCATCGACCAGGTGATCATCGATCGGGTAAAAGCCACCTCTCCCGAAGATCTAGAAGGGGCAATTCAGGGTATCGTCAAAACTGAGCTACAGGGCATTGTCACCCTCGGGGGTGTGCTGGGCTTTGCAGTTGGTCTCTTACAATCTGGCATTTTATACTGGCAAAACACCCACCAATGAAGCAAAAATCTTCTTACTGGCATCTGGCCAAATACCTCCGCCCTCACGCACCAACTCTGGTACTGGGTTTTTTTTGGACGCTGGTTTACACCTCTTTTTGGCCAGTATTGGGCTACTTAGCTGGCCAGATTGGTACCAACATCGGCAACGACATGCCCCGGCTGATTCAGGTGGCTTTAATGGGTTGTGCGGCTTTTGTTTTACAAGGGATTGCTCACTATGGCCAAAATACTTCGATGTCGAAGGTGTCGTTTGCGATCGGGTCAGATATTCGTAAAGAGGTCTATGCTCATTTATTGAAGTTGGGGAATAACTTTTTCTCGAAAACAGCAGTGGGTGATTTGGCTTTTCGGTTGACTGGTGATGTCGATCGCATGGCCGATATTACGCTCAAAATTTTTCAGCAATTCATTCCATCTGTCTTACAGCTCGTGGTGGTTTTGGGTTACATGATTTTCTTGAGTTGGCAGCTAACGATCGCGGTATTTTTGCTGGTACCAATAATTGCTTGGGTGGTCACTTGGTTTGGACAAAAGTTACAAAGAGAGTCACGAACCAGTCAAAACAAGGCTGCTGATTTGGCTTCCAGTGTGACCGAAAATTTTACTGGAATTAGGTTGATTCAAGCTTTTGCTGCTGAAAAGTTTAATATGCAGCAGTTTGGAGAAGGCTCAGAAGAGAATCGGCGAGCCAGATACAATACCGAGCGCGCCAGGGCAATTCAGTATCCAGTTGTCAGCTTTTTGCAGGTCAGCAGTATTTTGTTTATGTTTGTGCTGGCTAGCTGGCAAATTAGCTTGGGGCAATTGACCGTATCAAAGTTTATTTCTTATTTAACTAACATTGCTTTGTTGATTGACCCCATCAATAACACTACCAACAACTTCAATGATTTTAAACAGGGTCAGGCTTCGATCGATCGAGTTTTAGAATTATTAGCAGAGCAGCCACTGATTCAGGAAAAAACCAATGCCATAGTGCTACCACCGATCGCTGGTCGAGTTAATTATCATGATGTAACTTTTGGCTACACGCCCGATCAGCCAGTGTTGAGCAATTTAGACCTAAATGTTGCTCCAGGCGAAATGATTGCTTTGGTGGGCACTTCCGGAGCAGGTAAGAGTACGATCGTTAGTTTGCTCAACCGTTTTTATGATGTTCAGGGTGGGGCGATTTCGATCGATGGCATAGATATTCGGGATGTGACTTTGGCTAGTCTGCGCCAGCAAATTGGCACGGTACCTCAAGAAACTATGTTGTTTTCGGGGACTGTGGCTCAAAATATTGCTTTTGGTCAGACCGAGTTTGATATGGCGGCGGTGGAAGCAGCGGCGAAGATTGCTAATGCTCACCAGTTTATTGCTCAGCTTAGCCAAGGCTATTCGACTTGGGTGGGTGAGCGGGGGACAAATTTTTCTGGGGGGCAGCGGCAACGGATTGCGATCGCCCGGGCGGTGTTTTTGAATCCACGCATTTTGGTGCTGGATGAGGCGACTTCGGCGTTGGATTCGGAGTCGGAGTTTCTGGTGCAGGAGGCGCTGGAACGCATTATGGTCGATCGGACGGTGTTTATTATTGCTCACAGGTTAGCCACAGTCCGGCGAGCGCATCGGATTTTGGTGTTAGAAAAAGGTCAACTTATTGAGTCGGGCACTCATGATGAGTTGTTGAAAATGAATGGGCGTTATGCTAGGTTTTATGCTCAGCAGTTCAGGAACTCTAAGGATGAGGAAGAAGCTATGGAAGTGCCAATGGTAGCTAGTTCTGTACAACAAGGTGCTGACATCTAAAATAACGACTCTATTAAGCAGTTACAATCTAACTTTTTAATATCGATGTAATAGACCATGTTGTTATCTGACATCAAAAAATAATCACTAGCAATGATTTTTCGTAGTCGAGAGCCAGCCCCAGAGAAACAAGAGAAATAATGGATATTCAGATTCCAAACTATGAAGCCGATCCTGGTGGGCGATTGTGGGAATACCACGATCAAGTATTTTGTCGTTGTCCTAAAAGTGATAAACAAGTTCTAATTACCAGAAACCCGAATTCGATCGGGGTTCTGGTATCCGCCACAGATATTTAGAGATCCAAAGCCAACTGGCTAACTGCTTCAGGCTCTGCCTCTTGCCAAGGCAAATCATGCACCTCAATTTGCTGCTCCCGCAGAATCTTTTGAAACAGACGAGCATTGGTCGGGGATAAATCTTCCATCGGGCAATGGACAAACAAATAAACTTCTTTGCCAGCCAATAACAACGGCTGTAACCGCTCCGCCCAAGCCCGCATAAACGGCTCATTGATCGCCGATCGAGGATGGGATACATAGCGAATCAGCACCTTATTGCCCGTGATCTCAGTAATCAAAGGCACATTGGGCTTTTTGCAAATAAACGGAAAATCTGGATCCGAGGGAGTCTGGTAAATCGGCTGAGTATCCAAAATCACCAGATCAATACCAAGCTGCGTCAACAGCTCATTCAAATCCGCCATATTCTGGCGCTCAAACCATTCTGGATTGCGGACTTCTAGCGCCAAAGGCACCCCAATATCGGCCAAACCCGTTAAATATTCGGCCAAATCATCCCAGTAATCGGGGTTGTACTTGGGTGGCAACTGGATAAACACCATCGCTAGCTTGTCTTCTAGCTTACTAACTAAGTCTAGAAAATCGATCGACTTATACAACTGGTGCAACAGCAAACCACTGTGGGTAAAATCACGGGGCAGCTTTAGGCAAAACCGAAAACCATCAGGAGTCTCCGCTTTCCAGCGATCGATCACCTTCTCTTCGGGCACCGCATAAAAAGTAGTATTTCCTTCCACCGCCGGAAAATAGCGACTGTAAAAACTCAGATACTTCTTCGATCGAGTACCCGCCGGAAAAATGTCTCCCTGCCAGCCAGGAAAAGACCATACCGCACAACCCACATATAAATTCGACATCGATTCAACCCATCCAAGCTCTTTGCTTCCACAGTACCGCAACGAGTCCCATCAAATCGATGGTAAAATTGCCCTCAAATTAACTGTGTACCTATCCGCAGGCCGCTATGCAAACTCTGGCTAACGAAATTGAGGCCATCTTGTATCTCAAGGGGCAAGCCCTCAGTCTAGAAAACCTTGCCGAATTTTTGGGTTGCAACACCGATACCATTGCCGATGGCATTATTGAACTCATGAGTGATTATGCTCACCGTGACAGCGCTCTGGAAGTTGTGGAGTCCAGCGGTGGCCATTATGCTCTGCAACTAAAAGAATCTTTTAAAAACCTGCGCGATAAAATTATCCCCTCCGAAATCGGTACCGGTGCCTTAAGAACTTTGGCCGCGATCGCCCTCAAAGGCCCGATCATCCAATCAGAGCTGGTGGAAATGCGCGGTGGCAGTGCCTATCAACATATTCAAGAACTGGTTGAGTTGGGTTTGGTGCGCAAAAAGCGCCAAGCGGGCAATCGATCATCTCTAGTACAAGTGACTGATAAATTTCGCCAAACCTATGAATTAAGCGAAGAGCTGCAACCTTACATGGGCAATGCCAAAGCCGAGTTCTTAGGGCCAGAGCTGCCGCCAGAACCAGAAGCGGAGACAGAGCGATTTGATAGCCTTTTAGCTGAGAACATCGCAGAACTAGTCGAAGTTAATCGCTGAGAAAAGTTTTGTTAATAGCCACTGAGATCGACTACAGTAATAAAAGCATTAAAAAAAACTGATCGAAAGAATTAAACCACAGTGTGGAGTTACCGATGACATCTAATTCAGATTTCCTCGAACCGAGAACTTCGGATGAAGTGCAAAGCAACCAATTACTCAAGTATCTTCAAACCCAATCCCCAGACGTGTTGTCCCATGTGGCCAAAACTGCTAGCCCCCAAGTGAAGGACGTGATATCACACAACGTTCAGGGGCTATTGGGCATGTTGCCAGCCGATCGATTTAGCGTGCAAATCACCACCGATCGAGAGCACTTGGCACATCTGCTGGGTTCGGCGATGATGACGGGCTATTTCCTACGCCAAATGGAACAGCGGATGGAACTAGAAGAAACCCTAACAGAAAGCTTTTGGGGCGACTGACTGACAATTGGCAGACATCTGGTCTTAACCACCAGCAGCAAAAGTCACCATCACAATTACCGATAGTAGTAGCCCTGGAAGTAACAAGAGTCCAAGGGTCATTAGGTCTGGTAGGTTCATAATCTTTACTCGATTCTTTAAAGTTGGGTAGAGGCGTACTGCCTATATGATGCGCGATCGAGCCAAGTATCGGGCTAAAAATACAGACTTTCTTCCAATTGCCCCTCATTAATCACCCTACGACCCTAGTAGGAATCGTTTAGCATAGACATACCCTTCTTTACGGTAAACCCCTGTTTAGGGGACGGATAACTGTAGCTGGGAGAAGAATCTTGGCTGGCGATACATCAGTCTAATTACTCAAGAGACAGCAATCACCAAAACCCAACCCCATATCTATGACAGATAACTATCGGCAGGGCAAAGACGGTGCCCAAAACAAAGGACTACTTGCTTCTGGCTGGCGGCCACTTTCGCGCGACTTAGATCTGGGGTTTTTGTGGAATGTGGTCTGGAACGACCCGATTAACCTAGCAAAAAAAACCCTCGATTTGTTCAGCGATATTGCTGACGCTACCGGTAGACGAGAATATTCGCCGATCGCCAACTTTTTTAATTTATTTTCTGATCATATTCACTATGAAATTAGTGAATTCTGGAATTTTATTACCCCAGAACCTGCTGCCCCCGACCATCGCCATAAGGAAACCTTGTCGGTGAGCACTCCGGTAGTGCAAATGGTAAGTCGGGATAGTATTCCAATCGATTACGTGCTAAATCGGTTAGAAGAAATCACGATCATGCGCAGCCTGGAAATTTTAGGCAAGCCCAGCTTGATTGTGCAGTATTACTGGGATCGATACTTTTTTTATCCACCCGATCGGTTTACCACCTGGGAAAGATTGGAAGTCCTTGGTCAAGTCTCGGCTTACTGGGAAGAACAAGATGTGTGGCTGCAAATTCAAACCTACGAACGGGGCAAGCGGGAATATAACCTGTATGCCAATGATCTAACTCCGTTGGTGAGCAAGGCTACTTACAACTTGGCAGTGATTTTGAGTGGCTATAAGAGCCGAGTGGGGCAAGTAAATAGCCAATATGCACTCAGTTCTTTTACTCCCGAGATCAAGGCTTTTACTGACGAAGTGCAGCAGGCCGTATTTGACCAAAATCAAATCGCAGTATTGGTCAGTGGCCAGCCTGGAACAGGCAAGACCGCTTGGGCACAAGCTTTTGCCAAGGAAGTAATGATGCCACTGGGCTACACCATTTTTATTCTGGATCATGATGCGGTCGAAAACTTTGTGCCGCCGACCTATCTAGAAAAAATTTGTCTGATCATCAATGAGGCCGATAATTTGGCCAAAAATCGCTCTCTGGAATCGGCGCAAGACAATAACAAAACCGAGCATATCCTCAGTTTGTTAGATGGCACGCTGTACCAAAGTGTTATCGATGAAAATGGCATTCAGATGAAGCAAAAGTTGGCTGTGTTGATGACTTGCAACACCACTGAACGGATGGATCCAGCGCTACTGCGGAAAGGCCGGGTAGATTAT
>JANOXZ010000819.1:0-4970 GCA_031418695.1 Synechococcales cyanobacterium VAR_35_metabat_10 | reverse complement strand
CGCCAGTAGAAAAACAAGGTGCCCGCTAAAAATAGGGCATAGAGAAGGGAAATAAAGTTCATTTGATGTTGGAATGAGAAGTAGTCTCTTTGATTTTTACTACTTAAGCATTCAGGAAATTTCTATCGCTCATGTTTCTTGATTGTATCTTTGAAGGTTAATTGAAACAGCGTCACTGAGCATAACAGAAAAGGGCTTATTTCAAAATAGAGGCATTGACAAATCAGTGCTATTACTAGTCAAGAATAGACGGGAGGATATTTACACGCATCTCCCTTACAAAAAAAAACTACTTTGCTTTCGCTAAATATCCACTAGCTACGGATCTAATCACTTTATAATTTCTGATTTTTTTCCGAGCCTTTGCATACTCAGGTTGGTTTTTGTCAACTTTCTCTAAAAGTTCGATAGCTTTATCCCAATTTGTAATGATTTTTGCCCATTCACCTTTGGCCTCTGGACTTGTTCTTGCTAATGCGCTTGCCTCATTGGCATGTTCTATGGCTAATGCGTAGTTCCCATCTTCAGCGTCTATGGCAGAAATTTTTGCGATGCCAGTAGTAGAGGTAATAGTATTTGATGGTATTAGAAAGCGCATTGCCAGCATTCCACCACAAAAAAGCAGAGCGATTGATAATCCAGCAATTATTAGATGCAAGGAGTTAATTGTTATCTGGATCCCATTCTTGGAGTCATTTTTTTTGGGCTTGGCCATTTGTTGCAATTTAACAGAACTAGCTCGCTGTGCTACAGGGAGTTGTTCTGTGACCAGCACTGATGGGAATCTGCTTTGCATTTGTCCGGCAGCTAAACGCTGGACTGTGGGGTCAGAGTCTCCACTTAGCGTTGCCACAAACACAGAACCTATTGCAGGATTCATCGCTATTCCCCGTCTAACATCCACCGAATAGTGGTGTACACAGTAATCCCAGTAAATCTTTGGCAGCATAGGATTTGCCGCTACTGCTGCTACTATTTTGAGATTTGAGTTAATGAAGTATTTTGCCCATTCTTCATTGAGTAGTAATTCGCATACTATGTGTGAATAATCTTCAAACATGCTGTGTACTACTTGCGGATGAGTTTGAACCATCGCCTCTAACACCCCTGAATCCATCATTTCTTGGGGGAATTTTGGGAATAATTTTTTTACTATATTTGGTGACAGATCAGTCCTTCTAGCCAACTTCCTGCATTCGTAGGGATCTGCCCGTAGCAAAATATCCATTTCTTCGCTAGAACTATCTTCGGGGACCAATGAAAGCGGTAATTGATTGCTCATGAGTTCGTGATTGGATCTACAGTCCAAAATGTCTACTATTCATTATATAATTTAATATATCACATTAAATCCTTGAGACGTTTTGAATTTGCAATTTTCGTGGTAAATATCAGCATATTCTATGAATCCCTTTGGGGAAGCCTCATAGACATTGCACTTCAGATTTCAATTGACCAATAGTATTGAGATTATAATGTTGAGAATCAAAGATAATGCTGAATTAGTTGTACTTGGAAGATCTATGAGAAGTGAAAAGTTTTTGATTTGCGCAGTATTGAGTTTCCTGATGTGCTTTTTTATACTGAGTTGCAACAACTCACCTTCTGTAAAGCCAAGCCAAAGAGATTTATCGTCTCCAACAGAAATCAGAATTGGTATCAGTAATTGGACTGGATACCTCCCATACCATTTAATCGACAAAAAATCTCTTTTCAAATCACCACCAGGTGTGACATTGTCCGTGAAGTGGTATGAAGAGTACTTGAAAGGGATAACGGATCTAGCTGCGGGGAAGCTAGACGCAAATGCTCAAACATTAATCGATACTGTTTTATCGATCGCTGAAGGCTCAGATCAGGTAGTAGTATTGGTGTTAGACCACTCCACCGGCAATGATAAGATCATCGCTAAATCTGGAATTAACAGCATCAAAGAATTAAAAGGAAAAATTATATCAGTGGAGAAGGGTACAGTAGACCATTATTTACTGTTGTTGGCACTTAAAAAGGCTGGTCTGAACAAAAATGATGTTAAGTTTATGTACCTAGACACTGCAAAAGCTGCTGAAGCATTTGCGGCAGGAAAGGTTGATGCTACCGCTGTCTTTGCACCATTTACTATGACAGCATTAAAAAAAGCAGGCAGTAAAGAATTAGCCAGTTCTAAGGATTTTCCTGGTGCGATTTCTGATGTACTTACCTTTCGTAGCGAGTTTTTAGATAATCACCCAGACTGGGTTCAGAAAGTGGTTGATAGCTGGTTTGATGCTCTTGACTACATCAAGCGAGACAAGGAATCTATCAAGATAATGGCCGATCGAGCAAAGATCAGTGTTGATGAGTATCGAAAACTGGAAAGCGGATTACATCTGACTAATCATGCTGATAACCTGGTATCGTTTAATCCAAACCAAAAAGGGACTCTATTTGATTCGGCCAACTCACTCAAGAAGGCGCTAGCCGAACTTGGTCTGACAAAAAACGATCCCGACGTGACCGGGATGTTTGATGATCGCTTCGTTAAGGCGTACAAGTCCAAGCATCAATCATAAAGTAGAAGCTTATTTTCTTGGTTGTTTGGGGGTAACATTTGCAATTACCCGCCAATCGATCGGGGCAGTGCGGGCTAAATAAGTCGAAACCTGTTGGGCACCACTACGGTTTAAGTGGCTAGGGTCGGAGTATAAGCTGTAATCTTGCATCCATAACCCTACCAAATCCACAAACTGCAACTTGCCTGCACCAGCAAAGGTTTGCATATATTGTTTAAAGGCCAGCTCATATTTTTGGCGAGTGATATCTAAATATCGATCGGACAAGGGCACATTCACAAACACCAAGGGAATTTGCTGGCGCTGTAAGAACTCCACTGCCTGACGAGTGGCCACATCCTGGGTGCCAGTGAGATTAAAGTTGACATAGTCGTTGTCACTGTCACCAGAGACTTTCAGATATTTTTGATAGTAAGTATTTGGCTCAAACTCAGCGCCCAATGACAAAAATCCTGATTGATTGATCGCCTCGGCCTCGACTAGTTCTGCCGCCGATCGTTCTCCTAACAAATGGGGCGGTAAAGCCTGCAATGCTCGGTGCAGTCGATCGCGCTTGCCATAAGCCAAAGAAGCCTTAGATAGAGTCTTGTTCAAAAAACTATCTACTGCCGCATAGCCATTGATAATAAACGGCTGAGACTTGGCGATCGCTGCTCCTTCACTGCCCGGTAACTGCTGGAATCCTCGCGAATCGGCAATAGTGGCATAAGTCCGATCCGATCGACCTTCATTAAATGCTCTGGCACCATCGGCCCAAATCACCAATTTGGGTAACTGATTGGGCTGCAATAGCCGCCTAACCAATAAATCTACCACCCGTGCAGTCGCGCCATTAATACCAAAGTTATAGACCCGCGCCTTGGCATAGCCCCTGCGGGCTAGTTCTTGCTCTAAGACCTGTGGATCGATGCCACGCATGGCTCTAGAGCTACCTACTATCAATACGTCTGGTGTTCCTTGGGTGGCACAAAGTTCTTGATAGGCCGCCACTTTTTCATCGAATAGAGTATTGCCATAACTGAGGGGAGACTGACTAGCTGTTGCGGACGTGCGGGCGATTGGCACTTTGACTTGGCGAGACAACAAGCGTCCGCTGATATCTAAACTCATCACCAACACCAACCCAGCTCCTAACCAAGACCACAGTACTTTGCGAGACAGAACATTCGGTAGACTATTCGCTGGTCGCAGCCACCCTTTGTTAAACAACCATTCTTGCCAGTTGGGGGTAGTTGGCTGAATCAGTAGACCGGTAGTGCTGCTGGGCAACTGGGGAATTGCCACCCCAAAATCGATGCCATGATTCCACTTGGTGGCCTGTTGCCCAGAGATGCGCCCGTGGATTCTGACCCCCAAAATATCTGGTAAGGCAATTTGACCGAGCACTTTGGAGATAGGGTCTACAATTTGGCTTTCTAAAGGACAAACTGGGGCTTCGCTCATAATATGCAGTAAGCCCTTGCGCTTCAATAACGAAATCCCAATCCCACCGTTGATAAAAGTTCGATCGATGTCGGGATTCAGCAGCCGTTGCAAAATAAATCTCAGTGCCTGCTCGTCGCCTTGCTGTGCCAAGGCCAAAGGCGACATGGTGTAACGGACATCAATAGCACCCGGTAAATCTAGCCAGTGTGTCCAAAAGGGCGACTCATCTTCTTGAGGCAGGCCATCGGACATAGCCTGTACGCCGTAGATCGTAGCTCCCTGAATACCTTGAGGTGAAAGCTGGTTCAATAAGGGCACAACGCAGTCGATCGCCTGTTGCTTGTTGGGAAACTGCACGGTGTTACCCCGTACGCAGCAAAACAAATGCAGTCGCCAGTTTTTTAAAATGCCTGAAACCTGCAAGCCATTCCGCCACAGCACTGCATTGATTAAGCGGGTAATGGCCTGAATATCGCCCCAGGCAGCCCAGTGATGGAGCAACACCAATTGTGGAGTCAGGTCAACCCGCAGTCGCCAGTCTGGATCTGTCATGCCCGCTGCTACACAGCGAAACACCGCATCGGTAAAGTCTAAGAGATCTAGCGATCGCAGTTGGCACGCTAAGTCTTCGGCTAACAATGAGTAATCAATGCTGCGCTGTGAATCACAGCGCACCCACAGACGTTTGGTTAAGGGAATAGTCCAAGGTTTGACTTGATCTGGTTCTAATTCTGAGGGTGTCTCTACTGTTTGAATTGAAAACTTAAACCGCACGCCCGCAGGCCGCAGAACTCTGCCCAGGGCATCAGATAACTCTCGGCGGAGGTGCTCATCTGGGTCAACTAAATTCTCGACTAGTTTCGTCGGCTCGGGTTCAATAAAATCGCTCAACTCTCACCTCAAGGCTGACTTGTTCTAACAAACTCATTCATTATTCTCACTTAATGTCACCACACCCGGATCAAGCTTTAAAACTCAGGGCTGCAAAGGCAG
>JANOXZ010000818.1:0-7197 GCA_031418695.1 Synechococcales cyanobacterium VAR_35_metabat_10 | reverse complement strand
GATTGCAATGCCTGTTGAGGATGTTGTGGTGCCGGATGTATCTGTCTAAACTGTGATTAGCTTAATATTTAGGCTTCTTCACCCTAGTTCCCAACTTGGGCAACTCTAAAGTAAACAGACTACCCTGTCCCACTTTACTCTGTACGCTGAGTCTTCCCCGATGGAGACTCGCGATCGATTTCACAATGGCCAATCCTAAACCCGAACCTCCATCATGGCGCGATCGATTGTTGTAAACCCGATAGAAACGATCAAAGATTCTTTTCTGTGCTTTAGGATCTATACCCACCCCAGTATCTTGCACCTGAATAATTGCCATCCGGTTCCGCTGGCGTAGAAAAACTGTCACCTGACCTTTAGGAGGAGTATATTTAATCGCATTTACAATTAAATTTGTTACCAACCGATATAGCTGCTCACTGTTGCCCCATACCCATAGAGCGTGATTGACTCCCATTACCGTATTGAACTGAATATCAGCAGCGATCGCCATGGCCGCCAACTCTTCATCTAAATCAGCCACAATGTTATTTAAACAACAAGCTTCCCACTCTTGACGAAAGCCAGTGCTTTTACTACCGTAAGCCCGCAGATCGATCCGCGACAATAACAATAAGTCAGCAACCAACTGAATTAGCCGTTGGTTTTGGCGTTGAATAATAATTAAGACCTCTTGTATCTGCGGCCACTCTGCGCCCGGTTGCAGCAGTGTAGATTCCACCGTGGCTTGAGTTGCAGCCAACGGTGTTCGTAGCTCGTGAGCAGCATCGGCGGTGAATTGTTGAATGTGTTGATAAGAGCGATAAATTGGCTTCATGGCAGACCCGGCTAGCAACCAACTAGCAATTAAAATCACCACCCAGGCGATCGGCAACCCCACTGTTAACAGCGAACGAACTTCTTTTAAATTATCAGCTACATCTTGTAAATCGCGGCTGACCTGCAAATAGCCCCAGTCTCGCCGCTGGTTATCGTGCAACAACATAGATTTTTGCAGATAATAATTACCATCAGATACACCGACAATTAACTGCTGTTTTGCAGGAATAATATTTAGTTTAGGAGGTAATTGGTTATCAGTAACCGCAATTATTTTACTTTTTTTATCGAACATCTGAATGTGATATTCGTTAACTAAAATAGACTTAAGATAGCGATGAAATTGCTGTTTTTTTTCTGGGCATTTGCTGGTAGTCAAACACATTTGGGGCATAAAAGCTAACACATCTTTAGAGACTTCCCCGGGTTTACTGAGATTTGTTTCAATTTCAGCATGCATTACTCCCACAAAAGACTCTAGCTCCTTGGTGGCACTAAACATCAAAATATGTTGAGTAGTGACATACCAAACACCACCCATAATACTTAAAATTATTGCCATCGCGGCAGCATAAGAAAAAGCTAGTCTCCAGCGAGTCCTACTAAACAGTCGATTTCTTTGCATAATTTAACCCACCACAAATCGATAGCCTACTCCGCGCACTGTCTCGATCGAGCTTTTACATTCAATATCAGCTAGCTTTCGTCGTAATAAGCGCATCTGAGCTGCCACCACATTACTAAAGCTATCAGAGTCTAATGACCAAATTTGGGCGCGAATCTGCTCACTGGTTAAAATTCGATCGGGGTGGCGCATGAGGTATTCCAGCATTTGCAGCTCTTTGGTGGTCAGACAAACCGGCGTATGGTTGTGGCCAGAAACCTGCATCACAGTCCGAGTACTATAGTCTAGCAGCAGATCCCCTGCCTGTAATTGCTGAGATTGTAACTGAGGCGATCGACGCTGCAAAGCCCGCAGTCTTGCCAACAACTCCGCCATACCAAAAGGCTTCACTAAATAATCATCAGCTCCGGCATCTAACCCCATCACTTTGTCTTCCATGCTATCTCGCGCCGTCAGCATCAAAATCGGCAGGGCTTGAGATTGACTGCGCAAGCGCTGACATAGCTCAATGCCCGATAAACCAGGTAACAGCCAATCAAAAACAGCAATTTCATACTTTGTCCAGTTGGAAGTGAGATACTCCCAAGCTAAGTCTCCATCCTGCACCCAGTCAACTACATAAGCTGATTGGGTAAGGGTCTGTTGGATAGCCGCACCGAGATCTGGTTCGTCTTCTACTAGTAATAGCCGCATAATTTACGTCAGGCGGAATTTTACCCCCTTACTATAGCAAGATCATCTAGGCGGAAAATCAATCGGCAAAAATTCGCAAAAAATAACCCACCTCTACAAGAGAAGCGGGAGCAGTAAGTTTTCGTGGTGTGTGATCTGAAGATGTTGAGTTGGCATTAGATAAATAACCAATGAACACCTTTGACATGTCTTCAGTATTGCCCAGTAGTGTGAAATTGAGATGAAATTACAAGTTGGTTAAATAATTTTCAGATCAATCAGTACAGCTAAATCCACGAAACCCTTTCTGAGAAAGAATCATAATAGATTTGCGAGATAGCTTTTTCCTCCGATGAAAATTTCTTAATGTGATTTAGATCGCCTCCAGTTGTCTTCCAGATCGCCGAATTTGCCGAATATTAACGTCTTACCAAATTTGTTAATTCATTCTCGTCAGTGAAAGTACTTTGCGATTATGGTCTGGGTATGTTAGCAATAACCGCTCACATCGTCTACCATGACCTCGATTCGCCGCCAAATCCGCAAATATTATCCCCAACGTCTGGAGCTAATTCACGAAACTCCGACTACTCTGACATTTCAGCGAGGTTCACTGCCCCGATCAAAGGCCATCAAAAAGGCTTGGATCGATTATTTAGAGGCTTTGATGTTTTTTTTGCTGCCAGTGGCCGCTTTTTTCTCGCCGTTATCATTAATGGCTAAGCATTGGTTTAAAGCACAGCTCGACTTAGATATTACCGTGGTACCCTCCGCTGCTTATTGGGTTGGAATAGCGGTACTGGCCATCCCGACTATTTATACAGCTTGTTTTCGTCCCTGTTTTGCAGTTTGGACTTTTGATAAATCACGGCGGCAAATTGAGCGGGTGATTACCAATGGTGTAGGGGTGGAGCTAAGCACCTATTTTAATTTCAATGAAGTGGCCGATATCGAAGTCAGTCAATATTGGGCAGGAGAGAAGAAGAAACACTATTACTGCTGGCTGGTGCTAGACTCTGGCTATCGGATCTTTCTGAGCCACTGTAAAACTGGGGTTGATCGCCGATCGAAGAATATGATCCTCTATCATCACTTAGTCTTAGCCGAAAAAATGCGGGGGTTGATGTCTCTATATACTCCGCCTTCCCAAAGAGCCAATCGGATTGGGGTGCCTATTAAGCGAGAGCATGAGCAAGACGATTAGGCACGGATGACTTCGATCGATCGACCTTCTGGACTTTGATGAATTTCGGCATATACCCGATCTTCGATAAAAGCCAAATTTGCCCGCCGATCAAAGATTACTAACCAGCCAAAGTCTAAGCCTAGGCGGGCTAAATACCGATCAATCTGAGCTAATCCCCGAGTTAATTGATTGCGTCGATCGTCTCGTTGCACTTTGAGTTCGATGCCTAAAGTAGCCGAGCCATAGCGTAGACATAAATCCATTCGGTCAGAACCAATTGCATATTCTCGGTCTAAAGTACCACCACCATTAATTACCCGATGTAAAAAGGCCATCAAGACTAGATGAGGTGCAATTTCATGATAAGAAGCACTGTTTAGCAATGGTTCACCATGCTGTCGCCAAAAAATCATAAAAGCATCACGCAGAGCATCAATATTTAATTCTCCTTGAGGGGTTAGCCAAGTGGGCTGGATTTGAGGCAGTGATGCTGATGGTGTAATGGTCAGAACTCTGGGTAATACTTCTCGATAAATGGGGTTGGCGATCGCTAAACCGCCCAAGGGATCCATCCGACATAAACCCAAATCAATTACAAATCTAATATCATCGTTGGGAATATCACCCATTTCTTGACCTGCTAACATGGGCTGGATAATGGCTTTGACTCGATTTTCCCGCAGTCTTTCGGCCAGACTATCGAGGTGGGTATCTTGCCGACGAATCAGGATTTCCTTGGCTTGGTTGATATGTTCAGGAGTAATGGCGATCGAAGTATCTTCAACCAATTCTTCAACTACTTCTTTGGCTAGAGCATTGACTAACCAAGGCTGTCCTTGGGTCAACTCAAAAGCGAGGTTGACAGCTTCGGGGGTAAATATCTGCCCGGTGTCATTGGTGTGCTGTTGGTAGAGTGTGGCCACTTCAACTTCGGTGAAATTTAGGAGAGTGAGAGATTTTGCTTTGACGTTAAAGGGGCTGGAGGTATTCAGTCGTTCACTACCGCCCGAGGCCACTTTGTAATCGCGGATGTCTCTCATGCCGACTAGGCCGATCGATTGGGGAAATGCCTGGGGGCGCGTAGGAAAACCGTTTCGCAGTTGCCGTAAAACTGAAATCAAGACTTCGCCTTGGAGAGAGTCTATTTCATCAATAAAGAGTATTATCGGACGATTTGAATGCTCTGCCCAGTGGCGCAAGTTGGCTTGAATTCTTTGTCCGGCGGCAGCTTCAACCCAGTGATCAGGATATAGATCAGGTGTGAGCCACACGGCTATTTCGGATTGCCATGAACCAAGAATTGCTGGTTCTGCTCGATCGATATCATTATAAAATGCTGACCCAACTTCTACTGAAACCATAACAGAAGTGTATTCGCCGCTCTGGGTGAGGGCTTGGGCCAGGGTAAGCATGGCTGTGGTTTTGCCTACTTGGCGAGGAGCATGAAGAATGAAATAATTCTGCTGCTGAAATAGCCGGGTTAGATTTGGCAATCGATCACCAGTAGGCAGCATGTAATGAATGTCTGGCTTACATGGCCCGGCGTTGTTGAACCAGCGCATAGAAGTTTGGGATTGATGGTTGCCTTAGCTTATCATCGTTTATCTGTGGAGCTTAAGCCATCTCAGAGACTTGACACGATCAAATATTAAACGCTATAGTACTGACGAACTTAGTAATCTCCTTCAGTCATGGCTCCCGAATCTTTCGTCCGCATTGCCCAACTGTGTCAGCAACTGCAAGCCGCAGGCTACGCTTACTATGTGCTCGACCAGCCGATCATGGAAGATGCCGTGTACGATCGACTCTATCGAGAACTGCAAGATTTAGAAACTGCCCATCCCGAACTGATTACCCCCGATAGTCCGACCCAACGAGTGGGAGACAAACTAAGTTCTCAATCCACCGCTGTTGCTCACCGCATTCCTTTATACAGCCTAGAAAATGCCTTTGACCTAGCAGAATTAGCCGCTTGGCAAACTGGCTGGCAAAGATCCGCAGATACCACCGAATCAGCAGCCTATGTCTGTGAGCTAAAAATTGACGGAGCGGCCTTAGCACTCACCTACCAAAATGGTTTATTGGTCAGAGGTTGTACTCGGGGTGACGGCACCACTGGCGAAGACATCACCGCTAATATCAAAACCATTCGATCGATTCCCCTCAAACTTCAAATCGATAATCCCCCAGAGTTCGTAGAAATTCGCGGCGAGGCGTTTATGCCCCTAGCCACCTTTGATGAAATTAACGTTGATCGAGCTACTAACGGCGAATATTTATTTGCCAATCCTCGCAATGCGACTTCTGGAACCTTACGCCAGTTAGATCCCAAGATTGTGGCCAAGCGACGATTGGACTTTTTTGGCTACACTTTGCATTGGCCAGATGATGCTGAAACTAAAATTGATGCTCAGTGGGCTTCGCTGGAACTTCTGAAAAAAATGGGATTCCGAGTAAACCCGAACTGTGAATTGTGCCCCGATCTAGAAGCAGTGGGGAATTTCTATGACAAATGGCAGATCGATCGGCAAAGCCTCCCTTACCTCACCGATGGTGTAGTTGTAAAAATCAACGAAGTGGCCTTGCAGCAGGAACTGGGTTTCACCAATAAATTTCCTCGCTGGGCAGTAGCGATGAAATATCCCGCCGAAGAAGTGCCCACCCAGCTTTTAGATATCAGTGTGAACGTGGGACGGACAGGAGCAATTACACCTTTGGCACATTTGGCTCCGGTGCAACTGGGGGGGACTACAGTACAAAGAGCAACTTTGCATAATATCGATCGCATTATTCAGCTTGGTCTAAAAATTGGTGATACGGTAGTGGTTCGCAAGGCCGGTGAAATTATTCCCGAAGTGGTCCGAGTATTGCCAGAATTGCGACCGGCCGATGCCCGCGAGTTTGTGATGCCTACTCATTGCCCAGTCTGCAATCAACCAGTGGTGCGCTCTAGCCTTGAAGCTGCAACTCGTTGTGTAAATCCGCGCTGTGCAGCGATATTAAAGGGATCGATCGCCCATTGGGTCAGCCGCGAAAAGATGGACATTGATGGTATTGGCGATAAGTTAATTGAGCAGTTGGTAGATCAAGAATTGGTGAAATCTGTAGCAGATTTATATTTTTTGACGGCAGAACAACTACAAACTTTAGAACGGATGGGTGCAAAGTCGGCAGTGAAGATTTTGGCAGCGATCGAGAAATCCAAGTCTCAACCTTGGTCACGGGTTCTATATAGTTTAGGTCTACGCCACACCGGAGCTGTAGTCGCCGAAAATATCAGCCAAAAGTTTACATCAGTAGAGGCTTTAATGACGGCAGAAGCTTCACAAATTGAGGGGATCTTTGGGATTGGTGGCGAGATTGCGACGGCGGTAACTATGTGGTTTAAGGATGCCGAAAATTTGGCGTTGATCGATCGATTACGCGAAGCGGGCTTAAATTTGGAGGGGGTGGCAATCTCTCCTAACACAGGTATCTTCAGCGGTCAGGTATTTGTGATTACTGGAACATTGCCAAATTTGCAACGCAGTGAGGCCAAAGAAATGATTCAGAAAGCTGGTGGCAAAGTGACAGATTCAGTTAGTTCTCAGACTAATTACTTAGTTGCTGGAGAAAAAGCAGGTTCTAAGTTGGCCAAAGCTGAAAAGCTTTCTGTCCGAGTGATTGATGAAGCTGAGCTGTTAAAAATGTTGGGATAACATAAGAAGAGGTATAGAAAATCAACTACCCCTTGATGAAAAAATAGGTAGTCATACCGGGTAGCAACTTAAAGCGGGACACCTGATGGGGTAGGCTTTTTAGACTTTGGGGTTTTAAAGGTTCTCCTTGGCCTAGGCAACTCCCCCATACGTGGAACAATCCACTCGAATAAATCGGGGAATGGTTTCTCAAACAA
>JANOXZ010000817.1:0-5089 GCA_031418695.1 Synechococcales cyanobacterium VAR_35_metabat_10 | reverse complement strand
ACCCAGATTATCAATGGCAATCGATCGCATTACTACTTCCACAATATGGTCGAGAGTATCATCGATTCTTTCGATCAACGTACCTCGAACATAAAAGAAAACGCCGCTAGCAAACAACACCAGCACTACCGCAGTGACGATCGAGTACCATAAAGCTAATTGACGACGAGTAGTTTGAAACAAAACTTAAGAAGAAAATAACAACTTTAAGCGAAAAGAAATATTTTATTTAGTGATAGGAATCGTTAGAATAAAGATAGCCATGCCACGCGATTCTAACACTTGCCCTAAGCAATGAGCTACTGCCTAAATCCTAGCTGCCAAAAGCCAGAAAATCCCCCTCAGACTAAAGTTTGTCTGGCATGTGGGACTGCGCTACTGCTCAAAGACCGCTATCGCGCCAGTCGCTTTCTTGACTCCGGCGGCATGAGTCGTGCCTATTTGGCTGTGGATGAAGATACACCATCTCGTCAACTCTGTGTGATCAAGCAATTTTTTCCGGCTCCCCATGTTGCCACTAACCCTAAATCTTTTGGAAAATCGCTAGAACTATTCCAACGGGAGGCTAAGCAGCTCGATAAACTTGGCCGTGAATCTCAAAATATTCCCAAATTATTAGCTTTTTTAGAACAAGATCAAAAGCTGTACTTGGTACAGGAATATATCGACGGCCAGAATTTATTGAAAGAAATGTCTTCCAATGGTCCCTACAGCGAAACCCACATTCGCCAGTTTTTGCAGAAGATTTTGCCGGTGTTGCAGTTTATCCATGGCCAAAACATCGTGCATCGTGATATTAAGCCAGAAAATGTCATGCACCGTCAGAATGGTCAGTTGGTACTGATTGATTTTGGCCTTTCTAAGCAGTTGACCGAAAACGTAAGTGTTCGAGGCACTACCGGCGGTACTATGGGCTACGCCCCACCAGAACAAATTCGCAGTGGACAGGCTTTCCCTGCAACCGATCTCTTTGCTTTGGGCGCAACTTGTATTCATTTGCTAACAGGGGTAACTCCTGATAATCTCTACGATTTTCAACAAAATCGCTGGGTCTGGCGAGATCTATTGGCCAAAAGTCAACGATATGTAAGTGATAACCTTGCCGAAATTTTTGACAAGATGTTGGAAGCACGGGTAGAGAAGCGCTACCAGTCAGCTCATGCCGTCATCGAAGATCTGGCCAATCCGCTCACTCGATCGATGCAATCCGAACGCAAGAAGCGTTTCGTTTTGGCCGGTGTCACGGTTCCACTATTTGCCCTAATAGGAGCCGGACTACTCATGACGGATCGAATTAAGTGCTCGATGGGAATCGAGACTTCTTTTTGTCTGGTTGATCGCGGGCCACGCAAAATCAATGGTATTGAATATTTTCCTTTTGCCCCGGCTGCCGATAGCGAAGGGAAATCAGCAGAGTTTAATATGGCAATTTTGACCGAAGAGTTTCGCTGGCATCCCGGCTCTTCTACCGAGGTGAGTTTAGTCGATGCTAAACCCAAGCCCCTAAGCGATTTAAAGACCTTTCTAGAAAACAAAGGCATTGTCAAAATCATGGAAAATCCCAATCAAATTATTGCGATCGGGATGTCTTCTTGTGAGGGTTCCCAGCAAGAAGAAGAAACCCGTGCTATGGAGCGAGCTAAAACCATTCAACAAGATTTAGGTAGAACGATCTTTGCCGTGAAAGATTACCCCATTCTCAATCTTGGTCAATATCGCAAGGATACTTGCAGTCGCAGCGCTAAAGACAATGCCTTCCAACGCAGTGTAATTTTAATGGGTATTCGCCGTGAATCTAAAGGAGTAGTCCTCAATCAAGCTTTATACAACCGCTTGAAAGATATCAGCAAAGACTTTAAATTAGAAGACTATTCTTTGGGCAGCCCCGAAAATCTCAAACTCTGGACAAGCGATCCACCTCTCTCTATTACCGATAACATCGAAACCAAGACCACCTCCCAAACTAAAAACTAAGCTAAGAACTAATTTGGGCGGCATCTGGTAGACTAAAAAAGCTGAATTTTGGTCGATCAAATATGAGTTTACCTATCCCGGTTGTTGTCAATGGTGCCGCTGGCAAAATGGGCTTAGAAGTAATTAAGGCCGTTGCCCAAGCCCAAGATATGGTGCTATTTGGGGCGATTGATCGTAACCCCAGTATTCAAGGGGAAGATATTGGTTTACTTGCAGGCTGTGGTGAATTAGAAATCCCAGTAGTAAATGATCTGCAAGCAACCCTGGCCATGGCTTCCCAAGAAAAGCAGCAGGCCGTAATGGTAGATTTCACTCATCCCGATGGAGTCTATGAAAATGTCCGCTCAGCGATCGCCTATGGGGTTCGCCCAGTAGTAGGCACCACCGGACTCAGCGAAAAACAAATGGCTGAGTTAGCCGAGTTTGCTGACAAAGCCAGTACCGGCTGCCTGATTATTCCCAATTTCTCGATCGGGGTAGTGCTCATGCAGCAAGCCGCGATGCAGGCCGCTAAGTATTTTGAAAATGTAGAAATTATTGAGTTACACCACAATCAAAAAGCCGATGCTCCTAGCGGCACAGCAGTACAAACAGCCCAGTTACTAGGAGAGTTAGGCCAAACTTTCAATGCCCCATTGGTAACAGAAACTGAGAAAATCACTGGAGCTAGAGGCGCATTAGCCAACGAAAACATTCGGATTCATAGTATCCGCCTCCCAGGCTTCATTGCCCACCAAGAAATCCTCTTCGGTGCCGCCGGTCAAATCTATACCCTGCGCCACGATACGATGGATCGAGCTTGTTATATGCCTGGTGTCTTACTGTCTATCCGCAAAATTTTGGGTCTCAAATCTTTAATCTATGGCCTAGAAAAAATTCTCTAAGTCGCTAGTTCCTAGGCAGTAAAATCTGCTAATTAAAACCTTAATAATTAGCAGATAAATCTTAAAATGAGTAAATTGAACGCTTAGACTTCCCGTTGTTCAATTTTTTACAACTGCCAACGTTCCGGTCAACTGCATCCTGTAGTATGAATCCCAAAATTTCACCCAAAATCAACAAAACGGCAAAAACTCAGTATTTTCTGGGTAGACGTCTACAAAAATGGATGATAGGAAAAATTCTAGCCCTCAGTCTAAACTCGGTAAAGATAGTGATTTCTAACAGAAGCGGCCTGCAAATATTTGCAGGCCACTCTAAATACAATGGACACAACAGAACTCGAATCTGTGACCTCTTCGATGTCAACGTGGTAGCCCAAAGGCTTGGAAGGGTTAGCCCATAATGGCTGTAGCCACTAACAAAAAACTAACGGATCATTTAGCGGGTCATGTTGCAATAAATACAGTTAGTTACAGAGATCTAATTCTGCCCTTCTAGTTGGCTAAACCTTACCCGGTCAGCTTGGTTCTCTCTGATAAAGATTCCGATCATCTGCTTCATTTCGGCGGTGTCTCGCTCTTGCCGATCAAGATTCCTAGAAGTGTTTGCCGATAGTTCCAAAGCGGCGGCGGCTGTGCGTTGGGATGAGGCTGCTAGTTCCGCAGATGCAGCCAATATCTCGGTGTTGTAAGAAACACTTTCTCTCATAGATTCCATGTTTCGAGCTTGGCTTTCGACAGTGGCTGTTAAGCTGGCAAAACCTTCGGTCATAGTCCGTTCCTGGCTCGCTATCGTTGCTGTCAAGCCAGCAAAACCTTCAGTCATAACCCGTTCTTGGCTCTCTACTGTAGCTCTTAACTCCCTAATGGACTCAGCTTGGTTTTCAGATGAAATCCTCAGTTCTCTGATGGACTCAGATTGATTCTCTACTGTGGCTCTTAAATCTCTAATTGCTTCAGTATTACTAGATGTTGCTACTGCCAAGCTTCCTACTAGCGTTCTCAGTTCTTCATCAGTCATGATGTTATCCTTTTATTATTGATGTTTATCCTTCGATCGCGCTGCTGATAACAGTCCATCGATAGAAACAGCCCTGGCCTTAATTGGTTGGGGCTGTTTCTATTCTAGGGTCAGTGGGGTTCTAATAGGGTCAGCTAGACATGAGAAAGAACATCCAGAAAGTCATTAATGGCATGAGCACGTAAAACATTAATTCATCATCAGTCACAGCTTTTGACCTCCATTTTCTGAGCTGTTTAGGTCAGCAGTCGAATATTTTTAGATGACCTTACCAAAAAATACGATTTCGAAGAAGTCCAGCAGTATTCCACCAACCACGGTTACGGTGAGTCTAATCAAGATCTCCCGGCCAGCAAATTCCTTGCTAGTAATTCGTTGATCCAGGGTTTTAGGTTTTTCCTCAAATTTGGGATCTAGGACTTTGAGTTCCGATCGAAGCTCTCTGATGTCGCCCTCCATATCAGCAAAACCCACTCTGACATCTTGAGTCAGGTCGTTTAGCTGTTTCTGGTTATCGGTGGCTAGATCGTTAATCTGTTTCTGAGTGCCGTTAGCTAGGTCATTGATCTGTTTCTGAACTCGCTGTAGATCGGTTCGGACATACTCTTCTGATAATCCGGTGGCTGCGACCAAGCCCTGACGGCGGACTGTAGGCCAAGGAAATTCTTTTTTGCTCATGATAAAAATGGTTTGGTTGGAAGGCTCCCCAGCAATAGGGTTTAGGGGGGATGACATAATCAAAGTTCATTTCTCACGAAACGTGAATGTACCATTTTCGTGAGAAATGGTGAATACGTTTGTATTGCTTAAGGTTTGATTGAGTGAGGTCTTTTCAGTTTTCTCTTCTTGTTGCGAATAGATAGCGTGCCATCTATCATCAAATCTTTCACTTCTAGATACTCTTTTGCCGCTTGTTCTATTGCATCAATATTGCATTCCTTCGCCAAGTCCATGAGCCATAAACCATTAGCAAAAGCACGGTGTGATACAACTTCTGGGTACAATACCTCCCCACTAATTAGATTTACTTCCATTGTCAAATCTCTAAGCAATTCTGCTGTTTTTTCATTAGCTTCTTCTTCTGTATAATTACCAGATGCGCCACCAAAATTTTTAAAGCCGACTATAGCAATCCTAAATCAGAGATCGATTTGTGGTACAATGATATTTATTGATTAAACATAAAGGCGTAGGTAATGCATAACTTCTTGCT
>JANOXZ010000816.1:0-2086 GCA_031418695.1 Synechococcales cyanobacterium VAR_35_metabat_10 | reverse complement strand
AGCCGTTTGCTCAAAAACAGCTTATGAAGCGAGTTTTGATCAACCAAAGTAATTTGTTGAAAAGAGCTAAGCTGATGACTGGCAATTTTCAGCACAAAGTTGACCTGATTGAAGCCGAACGCTGTCGGGTATTAGGAAAATTTACTGAGGCGATCGAACTATATGATCTAGCAATTTCTGGAGCTAAGAATCATAAGTATCTTCAGGAAGAAGCGATCGGCAACGAGTTAGCTGCTAAATTTTATTTGGAACGTGGCCAAGAAGCTATTGCTGCCACTTACCTCCAAAAAGCCTACTATTGCTATGCTCGCTGGGGCGCAGCAGCCAAAATTGACGATTTAGAACAACGCTACCCTCAACTAATTCCCCCCATTACTCAGCAGCCAGTTTTGATACCAATGTGATGATCAGGTGGTGATGATCAACAGCAAACCCTCCAACACATTTGCAGAGGGTTTGCTGTTTAGGTAATTGCACCAGAATGATTAAGACACCGACTGGTGTATTTTAGAAGCGTAAACCAGCACCTAAAGTGACGTTAGTACCACTACTACTGTTAAAAGGAATGTTTACAGAGCCAAGTAGACCAAAATCTCTGCTGAGATTGAAATCAGCACCAAGTTGGGCGTAACCTGTAGTAGTGCTAGAAGCACCAGGGATGTTAGCAGTACCGATATTTACACCAGCACCGATGAAAGGCGTAATTGGAGTGCGACGGATATTAAAATCGTAGGTCAAGCTAGTACCAAAATCAGTACCACCAGAAGGAAATGCTACGTAAGGACGCAGAGAAAGGTTATCAGCCACCCCAAACTTTCCATCGATACTGAAAATGCTGCTGCCATTTCCTAGTCTAACGGAAGGACCGAGTGTGTTGTTACCAACACCACCAGCCATTGCTGGAACTTGAGTAACAGCTAGTACGCTAGCAAGTACAGTCAATGCAGTTAATGTGTTTTTCATGTTCATGAATCCTCATAATCTTCTTTTAACACTCTAGACTCATCTCGACCGAGACGACAACCCATGTGTATTTCTCCCCAGACTACATCAACTTACAGAATGTTCCTGACCAGTAAAAGGTGTAGGCAATGGATCGAAGCAAATCTTCTGATATTCTTCCTCTGAGATTAAGTCTTTTGGCCTAACATGATCGACGAACAGCACACCATGTAGATGGTCATATTCATGCTGAAAAATGCGTGCCACAAAATCGCTAAAACGCTTGTGCTGTAATTCTCCCTGTATATTTAGGTACTCTACCTCAACCCATTGGGCACGGGATACTACAGCTCTGCGATTAGGAACACTCAAACAGCCTTCCCAGCCCCCAATATTTTCGCTGCTACGATCAATAATTTTGGGATTAATAATCGCAGTGGGTTCCATGGTCGGCGCATGGGGGTAGCGGGGGCTAGGCCGTGAGGCCAAAATAAACAAATTGAGACTGGCAGAGACTTGGGGCGCTGCGATTCCCACCCCATTGGCCAATTCGGCAGTGTGCATCAAATCGATGATGAGCTGTTGGATAGCCGAAGATAAGGGGAATTCTACGTCCTGGGCAGTCTGACGCAGTATCGGGGCACCGATTTGAAAAATTGGTAATTTATTCACTGGACTTGTTCACCGATACCAAAAAGGAAAAGTGAGGATGGCGAGGCCGATCGCTTCTACCCATTCTACTACTGCACCATAAGTATCGCCGGTGTGGCCGCCGAAAGCTCGATCGAAGTATTTGCCTACCAAGTAACTTAAAACCAATCCCACACAGGCCACCGCCGGAATAAGGCTGACCGGTTGCCAGTAAAACTGTGTAGCAGCCACCATGCCCAGAGCCAACAGACCCCCCAAGAGATCTGGGATAGGTTCGACCCCTTTGCTGTGCATAGCTCCCTTGCCTTCGGCTTTGAGATAGGGATAGAGCGAAATTGCCAAAACCTGTGCCCACCTAGCCCAAGCTGGAATTAGTGATAAAACCAGCCAACGCTGCTGGGTAATGGCACTCAAGCTCACAACTTTTAAAATCAGAATTGCCATCCCCGCCATGGCACCAAAGGCTCCGGTGGCACTGTCGGCCATCACGGCC
>JANOXZ010000815.1:0-3357 GCA_031418695.1 Synechococcales cyanobacterium VAR_35_metabat_10 | reverse complement strand
AGGGATGTCGATTTTTATAATCGTCTGGCTGGGGCAACTAGTCTCGATCTTAGGCTCCAGCCTTAGTAACTTTGCCATGGATGTGTGGTGTATCAGCGCAATGGTTCGGTTACGGAGCTATCCTTTCTGATCCTATTCACTACCCTCCCACTAGTGATCGTTTCTCCCTTTGCAGGTGTATTAGTAGATCGTTGGGATCGTCGGTGGGTAATGATTATCAGCGATACAGGTGCAGCATTAAGTACCTTGGCCATGGCTTTATTACTGATGAGTGGCCAAATCCAAACCTGGCACATCTGCCTAGCAACTGCGGTAAGTTCCAGCTTCAGTGCCTTCCAATTTCCGGCCTATAGTGCCACCACTACCTTGCTTGTCCCTAAAAAGAATTTAGGTCGAGCTGCTGGAATGACTCAGTTTGCGCAAGCAATTGGACAACTCATTGCTCCAATGCTGGGTGGAATATTACTGGGAATTATTCAAATATCAGGAATTTTTTTCCTGGACTTAAGCAGTTTTGCATTTTCCGCAATTGAACTGCTATTAGTTCGTTTTCCTCGCCACCAAGCTCCAGAAAAGCAGCAACCTCATCAACCTCCACTACTCAAAGAAGTTTTTAGTGGCTTCAATTATGTAACCGCTCATGGTGGATTAGTAGCCTTATTATTCTTTTTGGCTATCAGCACTTTTTTGGTGGGAATTATTCAGGTACTTGCCTATCCTCTGGTTCTCTCTTTTGCTTCCTCCGCTCAACTGGGGATCGCTTTAGGTGTTGGTGGGATGGGCATGATTGTTGGTAGTATTTTGATGGGTAGTTGGGGTAACGGACGAAAAGACTATATCAAAATTCTATTATGCTCGATGCTACTCAATGGATTTTCCCTGATGGTTGCAGGTTGCGCTCCTAACATTATCGCGTTTGGTGTAGGTGCTGTTCTGTATTTTTTGGGCATCCCGTTTATCAACGGCTCAGTTCAAGTGATCCTACAAAAAAAAGTCCCCCTCAACATGCAGGGAAAAGTATTCTCTCTGACCACTGCGGTGAGTGGCTTATGTTTACCACTATCTTTTCTGATGGCTGGTCCGCTAGCCGATAGAATATTTGAGCCACTGATGAAAACTGATGGACTCTTAGCTGGAACGATCGGTCGAGTGATTGGGACTGGATCTGGTCGAGGTATTGGTCTGATGTTTATTATCTTGGGCGGATTAAATATATTAGTAACGATTATTGCTTATCAGTATGCGCCATTAAGATTAGTCGAAAGTGCATTACCTGATGCCAAACAGTAGTCACATTTATTCAACATCTAATAAAAAATGAGCAAAATTGTTGTAACCACCATTGGTTCGCTTGGCGATCTGCATCCGCAAATTGCGATCGCCTTAGAACTACAAAAACAAGGCCATCACGTCGTTTTTGCCGCTCAGTCAGGATATCAAACCAAAATTGAAGCATTGGGCTTAAAGTTTCATCTAGGTCTGGGTCTATACTAGCTAAACTAAGATCGATTAATCAATCAAGCTATAAACTATGAAAAATCATCAGTGGTTAGAGTGGGCGCAACAGCTTCAGGCGATCGCCCAAAATGGATTAACTTATTGCAAAAATGAGTTTGATATAGAGCGCTACCATCAATTACGGGTTATTGCAGCTCAAATAATGGCGACGGGCTTTAATTTTGACCCCAACCAAATTCTTGAAGAATTCAATAATCAACTTGGCTATGACACTCCCAAAGTAGATGTACGAGCTGCTGTATTTGACTCTGGTAAAATCCTTTTGGTTAAAGAAAAAGAAGATGGTTGCTGGGCATTACCCGGTGGCTGGGCAGATGTGGGAGTTTCGGCGGGTGAATGTGCAGTAAAAGAGGTATTTGAAGAATCTGGATATCGGGTACGAGCTGTAAAGTTACTAGGTGTCTACGATCGCAACCATGTTCGTCATGGATATCCGCCTCTAGTTCATCATGTTTATAAGTTGTTTTTCCATTGTGAATTAATAGGCGGAATGCCCACCAAAAGCATTGAGACTACAGACATAGCTTTTTTTGGCGAGCAAGAAATCCCTCAACTTTCGTTGACTCGTATTACGCCATCACAAATAACTCGGATTTTTGAGCATTATCATAATCCAGACTTGCCTACAGATTTTGATTGATTTAATTATCGTAAGAATCACCTGGCAAAAGCAACTAAATACAACAGCACACCTATTCAGCGATCGCCAAAAAACACTATGAAAACCACTAATTTCATTACTCTACCCGACGAACGAAAGCTAGCCTACACCGAATTTGGACAGCCAGATGGTTATCCTGTCATTTATTTTCATGGTGGCGGAGGTTCTCGATTGGATCCATTGTTGTTAGGCGATGAATTAATTAGCCAATTTGGTATCCGTCTAATTGCAGCAGATCGACCTGGCATCGGTCAATCCGATCCTCAACCAAATCGCGGTTTCTCGGATTGCCCCAAAGACATCGTGATTCTGGCTGATGCTTTAGGGCTAGATAAATTTTCGGTTTTGGGTGTATCTAGTGGTGGTGGATATGTCTTTGCTTGTGCTGCGAAAATTCCAGAGCGGTTACTCTCTGCTGTTGCTATCTCCGGTGCCTGGGATATGGACTCTTTGCAAGATTTACCGATGTTCAGTCGCTGGATATATACCCTATCGAAAACATTCCCATTCCTTTTGCAGGGTGTCATGAAGCTGGCCTTGCGACCATTTCAGGGTAGTCCTGGAAAATTATTAGCTAGTTTCAAAAAACAACTTCCGGCCGTAGACTATGCTGTATTTCAATCACTATCAAGATTACAGGCTAGTCGTGAATCAACGATCGAAGCCATGCGTCAGGGTACGAAAGGTATTACGTTAGACATATTACTTTATCTCCATCCATGGGATTTCAAAGCAGCAGAAATTCAGATGCCCGTGCAGTTATTTCATGGCGAACAAGATACTAAGGTGCCCATCTCCATGGCCAGGAAAGTAAGCGATCGATTACCCACGGCTCAACTGTTTACATATCCCAATGAAGGTCATATATCTATAATTGCAAATCAGTTCGAGACGATCGCCCAAGCTTTGAAGAATGAGGCCGATATCCAAACGACCCATATAGCAGCTCAACCACGGTCTTAATTAGAACTCTATCTTAATCGATGATTATGGCAACCCACTTATTTGATTTATTAGTAGTTATGCTTGCAACTCTGCTTTTTGTCAGTATCATCGGAATTTTCCTTTTTCCTTGGTTGATTTCAGCCAAACCATTTCCCGTAAGTGTCCGAGGGGTTAACGAAAATTAAGGATCAGAGCAGGCAAGATGGGGTAAGTTGGAGTACATGATTGAAGAA
>JANOXZ010000814.1:0-8291 GCA_031418695.1 Synechococcales cyanobacterium VAR_35_metabat_10 | reverse complement strand
CTTATTAAAAGGCGGCTGTACAGTGGTACCGGGCTTACCACAAGAGCAGTGGCTGCTAACTTTGGTTAGCTCTGTTTTGGGTGGCATAATTTGTGGGGTGGCCGCACAGCCGCGCAAGGAAGGTCAAACTTTTGCTTGGCAGTGGGCGCTGATTTTTTCGCCACTGTGGGGCATTTTGTTTATTGCCTTCGGCGTGGCTCCAGTAATTACCCGTACTCAAGAATGGTTGCCATTGGTGAGAAATGTGGCTGGTTTTGGCATTGGTCTATTGGTGGCCTATCTCTCTCCGAGCTTTGCTAACTCCCAGCCTTCTGAGAACGAAGGTTAGACAAGGCTGATCAGATTTTTCTATGTGACAACGGGAATCCATGGCATATACTAAAAAATATGTCATGGATTTTTTGGGATTTTCCAGACGAAAAATATCGAGTATAGGAAAATGGCAATGTTGCTTTTAACTAGTTGGAATTTAGCTGTGTCAGATGTTGAACGAGAGTTATAGCCGGTCAGCGTTAAACCTTTGATCTATCTATACATACCCAGACCATACAGTTAAACCACATCAGTTAAAACATTCGGAGCATCATGGCTGAATCATATCTCATCGACAAACTCAACTCTGTCGAACAAACTTTTAACGAGCTAACCCGCAAATTAGCCGACCCAGATATTTCTAAAGATCCGCCAGAATTACAGCGAGTGGCCAAAGCTCGATCGGACTTAGAAACCGTCGTCAACACCTATGATGACTGGAAAAAAGCCAATGAAGACCACACTGAAGCCCGCCAAATCGTCAAAGACTCTGGTGCTGACCTAGAAATGCAGGAACTAGCTGCCATGGAAGCAGCAGAGCTAGAAGAACGCATTGCGGCATTAGAAAGCAAGCTCAAAGTTTTACTGTTGCCCAAAGACCCCAACGATGAAAAGAACATCATGTTGGAAATTCGGGCGGGCACTGGCGGCGATGAAGCCAGCATTTGGGCCGGAGATCTGCTACGCATGTATTCGCGCTACGCCGAAACCAAACGTTGGAAAGTTGCTTTAGTCAGTGAATCCTTAGCTGAAATGGGCGGTTTCAAAGAGGTTGTCCTAGAAATTCAGGGCGAACGTGTTTACAGCGAATTAAAGTTCGAGGCTGGTGTCCATCGAGTTCAACGGGTACCTGCAACCGAATCAGGTGGACGAGTCCATACTTCCACCGCTACGGTGGCAATTATGCCCGAAGTAGACGAAGTAGAGATCTACATCGATCCTAAAGACATCGACATGAGCACTGCCCGATCGGGTGGTGCTGGTGGGCAAAACGTGAACAAGGTAGAAACTGCTGCCGATCTGTTTCACAAACCCACGGGCATTCGGATTTTTTGTACCGAAGAGCGATCTCAGCGCCAAAACAAGGAGCGCGCCATGCAAATTCTGCGGGCGAAGCTCTATGACCTAAAGCTGCAAGAGCAACAGGCCGAAGTCACCACTATGCGTCGTAGTCAGGTGGGGACGGGTTCTCGATCAGAGAAAATCCGCACCTACAATTACAAAGACAGCCGTGCAACCGATCACCGTTTGGGTCGCAACTTCAACCTCAGCAGCGTCCTAGAAGGCGACATGGAAGAAGTAATTCAAAGCTGTGTCTCTCAAGATCAGCAGGAGCGGTTGGCCGAGCTGGCGGCATCCACTGGCGAAAGCTAATTTTCTAATCCCATAGCTATCAAAAAGCAGCTCAAAAGGCTGCTTTTTAGTGATTTTGAGTGTGTGAATTTTGACCATGTAAATTTTGGCCGTGTGAATTTTGACCGTGTAAAATCGAAGCAAGCAGAGATTCTGATATGCTTCTATATTGATGTTAACTTTGTTAAACCGTGACCTTGAGCGTCCATACCGAGCTATCCACTGAGAAGATCTCCGAGCAGATCTCTGAGCAACTGAGTGCCGTTACCCCCAACGCCCCTCCCATTAAAACCACCTTCAACGTGCAAGAGATCGCTGAACTCTTGCCCCACCGCTACCCTTTTGCCCTGGTAGACCGCATTATCGACTTCGTACCCAACCAGAAGGCCGTGGGCATCAAGAATGTTAGCTACAACGAAGAATTCTTCCAAGGTCACTTTCCCGGCTATCCTTTAATGCCGGGAGTACTCATTGTGGAGGCCATGGCGCAAGTCGGTGGCATTGTTTGTGTGCAACTGCCCGAATACACCAGTGGCTTGTTTGTTTTCACCGGCATTGATGGTGTCCGTTTTCGCCGCCAGGTGGTTCCCGGCGATCAATTAGTCATGACCGTCGAATTGCTGTCTTTCAAACGCGGACGCTTTGCTAAAATGAAGGCACGAGCGGAAGTAGACGGCCAACTTGCCGTTGACGGCGAGTTAATGTTTACCTTGGTGGAGGTTTGAAGCCGACGTTTGGTGAACAATATTTATAGAAACTGGGTCATCTGGTGAAAGTTGTTCATTCGCCCTAGGCAAAAGCAACTTGTGCTGAGCTAGTCAAAGTAAGCTATCAAAGTTGGGTCAAAAGTAATGCAAATGGTTGGAGCGGCGAATTTGACGAGGCTAATTCACCCCACGGCGGTCATCGATCCGGGAGCCGAGCTAGACCCTAGTGTCAAAGTGGGTCCTTTCGCCGTGATTGGCGATCGAGTGAAAATCGGTGCAGGTACCTCTATTGGTGCCCATGTTGTCATCGAAGGCCCTACCGAAATTGGGATCGGCAATCAAATTTTTCCGGGAGCGGCGATCGGTTTAGAAACTCAAGATCTAAAATATGCAGGCGGCGAAACCGGCCTAAAAATTGGCAATTATAATCGCATCCGCGAATATGTCACCATCAACCGTGCCACTGGCGACGGTGGGTTTACAGTGATTGGTGATAATAATTTGCTGATGGCCTATGTGCATATCGCTCATGACTGTTGCATCGAAGATGATGTCAAAATTGCCAATGCCACCTCTTTGGCTGGTGATGTATACATCGAATCTGGGGCGGTCATCAGTGGGGTACTAGGAATTCATCAATTTGTCCGTATCGGCAAACTAGCCATGATCGGTGGCATGACCAGAATTCAGCGCGATGTACCACCTTTTACCATCGTGGAAGGCAACCCAGCCAGGGTCAGATCTTTAAATTTGGTGGGAATGAAACGATCAAACTTTAGCAGCAGCGAAATTACGGCTCTCAAAGAAGCTTATCGAATTCTTTATAACTCAGATCACACTCTCCAAGAAGCTTTAGATTTAATCGGTAAAGCAGAAACATCTGCTCAAGTAGAACATCTCTACAAGTTTTTGCAAGCTTCTAGCCAATCACCTCGTCGAGGGCCTATTCCCGGTCGTTTACGCGATCGCCGAGACACTGAATCATGAAAAGAATTTTTATTAGCACCGGAGAAGTCTCTGGTGATTTGCAGGGTTCGTTGCTAGTCGCAGCTCTATATCAAGCTGCCCAAAAACAGGGGATCGATATTGAAATTGTGGCTCTGGGCGGAGGCAAAATGGCCGCAGCCGGTGCTAAAATTTTGTTTGATACTACGGGTATCGGTTCTGTAGGAATAATCGAAGCCTTAGCCTTCATTGCTCCTATGCTTAAAAATCAGCAGATAGCTCGGCAATATTTAGAAGCAAATCCTCCAGACATAGTAGTACTGATTGACTACATGACTCCCAACATGGGAATGGGTAAGCTGATCAAAAAGATCTTCCCTAATATTCCACTTTTTTATTATATTGCTCCTCAGCAGTGGGTTTATGCTGCTAGTAATAATGACACTAAAAAGATTGTCAATTTTACTGACAAGCTGTTTGCGGTGTTTCCAGCAGAAGCAACATTTTATGCCAGCAAGGGAGCAAATGTAAAATTCGTTGGCCATCCCTTGATTGATCGCATGGCTACTTGTCCGACTCGAACAGATGCCAGAGTGGCATTGGGTATTGCCGATGATGAAATAGCGATCGCTCTGATTCCGGCTTCTCGCTGGCAAGAGCTGACTTATTTGATGCCTGCAATTTTTGAGGCGGCACAGCGATTACAAACTATTTTGCCCAACGTCAGGTTTTGGGTGCCATTATCTCGGGCAGAATATCGGGAGTCGATTCAAACGGCGATTAATCAATATCAACTAATGGCCAAGATAGTATCTGATCAACCTGATGCTGTTTTGGCAGCAGCAGATTTGGCGATCGCTAAATCGGGTACAGTCAGCTTAGAGTTGGGCTTATTGAATGTGCCGCACATGGTCATTTACAAGTTTAATAAAGTTACAGCTTGGCTAGCACGCAATATTTTACGGGTGACTTTTCCGTTTATTTCACCAGTTAATTTGGCAGAAATGAAGCCGATTGTTGCCGAACTAATTCAAGAAGAAGCCAATGCCGATCGCATCGTGGAGGAGTCTTTGGCTTTGCTACAAAATGCCGATCGACGTAACAAAATGCTGGCTGATTATGCCGAGATGCGAGAAGCTTTTGGACCACCAGGGGTATGCGATCGGGTCGCTAATGAGATTTTGCTTTCGCTGTAAAAATCTGGAATTGTGAGTCTTAAAGGTGTCTACTCGGCAGGTCGATAAATTGAATAAGGCGATATTTTTTTGTGTCGTTATCTGTAGGGGCATCCCCTTGTGGTTGACCACTACAGATGACAAGAAATCATTAATTCTCACATACCCCACACTCTCATGGTTCATTATAATCAGTGAATTTTTTGAGAATTAATCGTTGCCAAAAAACCAAATAGCCCACCCCTAGAAATCAAAAAGCAAAAGCACGACCCGAATGCCGTGTATGCTCTAGACGTTTTTATTATCGATGCTCCCATCACCGAAGCCTTTGCCATTGCCAACCCCATCATGTCCCGCCGGATCGAGATTCAGGGCAGCAATAATCTGCAAGAACTACATAAAATTATCTTTAAAGCCTTTGATCGATCCGACGAGCACATGTACGAATTTCAGCTTGGCGGTAGCGAACCGGGCGACCCCAAAGCTCGGCGCTATACGCTGAAAACCGCCAGCGGCAAAAAAGCCGGTGAAGTTGCCACTACTACTATTAATGATTTAGGACTATCGATCGATGAACACTTCGCTTACCTCTTCGACTTCGGCGATGAATGGTGGCACCAAATCGACGTAATGACCATCAGCGAACCAAACCCCAAAGGCAAATACCCCAAAATCACCCAAAGAGAAGGAGCCAGCCCACCCCAATACGCCGATATGGACAACGAAGACGACGATTAACACCAACGAAATGCGGGTTCATCCATAAATATGGCGACAGCCGATCGACTAAAAATAAGCTAAAATCAGGGAAGTATGAGGTATAGAAATTATGTATCAAAATAATCCTGCCGTACCTGTCAATACATTACCTACTATGTATGACCTGCCCAGTGAAGATTCGGAGGAAATGGGTTTGCCTGATGAGTTTCATGATACTCAGCCTGATTTGTTAAAAGAAACCTGTCGGCCTGCTGTTGAGAATTTTTTTATGGGGGCTGACCTCAATCTTTACTACGATGTTGAACATACTGGTTGGTATAAGCGCCCAGATTATTTTTTAGCGATTGGGGTGCCAGCTAGTACATCCCCGGAAGATAGAAGACAGAGTTATGTGGTGTGGCAAGAAGGGGTGAATCCATTTTTAATGGTGGAGTTGTTATCACCAGGAACTGAGGCCGAGGATTTGGGGCAAACTTTGCGGGTTGTGGGTAAGCCGCCGACCAAGTGGCAGGTGTATGAGCAGGTTTTGCATGTGCCTTATTATGCGGTGTTTGATGAGTTCTCTAATCGGTTTCGGATGTTTTGTTTGCGGGGTGGTCAGTATGTAGAAGCTACTATTAGTGGTCAGGGTTTTTGGTTGCCAGAAATTGAGTTGGGGTTGGGTATTTGGGCTGGTTCTTATCAGGGAATGACTGATCGGTGGTTGCGTTGGTACGATCGGGCAGGTAACTGGATACCAACTCTTGAAGAGAAGGAATTATTGGCTAATCAACGAGCTGATCTAGAAAGACAAAATGCCGATAGAGAACGGCAACGTGCAGATCTATTGGCTGCTAAGTTGCGAGAGTTGGGTATTGATGCTGATTAAACGGCGATCGATAAAAATGTGGGTAAATCAAATCCTCTTGCTATTATTTAACCGCCAATGTCGTAAGCGTATGCTATTTGGCGCTTTGCTTGCCAGCCGTTGTTGCTGGTAATGGTGCCTCGATCTCTGGCTGCTAATCCTTTTTTATCTTCGGCTGTAGTTGCATCTGGAGCCAACAACTCGCTGGCAGCTACGCCCCCGAATACCGCCAATACCAACAACTCTGTATTGCAATCGATTGATCTGTGCAGCCTACTCCAAAAAGACACCACAGATGCTGGAATGTCTTTTGGTGTGTCGATCGTGCTCCAACAAATTCTCCAATAGACGGGGCTTCAACGATAGTAAGAGTAAGACAAGGTTTTACAGCTATTTTGATAACTACAACCCCAAATCAGTATAATCCACCCCCATCAACTCCTCCAACTTCTGCACCGTAGTATTCTCTAAACACTCCCGCACCGTCTTAGCCTTACCCCTGCGCAAAGAAAACAGCATCCCAGAATAAGGCAGATCCTTAATTGCCAGCGCAAAATCCTTCTGCACCTCGATCGAACTATACTTAATAACTGCCGCCTCAATCTCCGCCACCAGCTCCAGATACCGCACCTTCATTGTCTGATACAGCTCCGTCCATTCCGGGAAATAAGTCAAAAACTCTTCTCCTTCATTGGCAGTCAAAATCTGCAACATCCGCCGCGAAGAAAAACCTTCCCGCAAATGGGCGATCGCTACATACTGCGGCGATTTAATCTTCACCCGATTAAAGGCTCGATCGCAGACAATATAACCCTCCGATTCCATCGGATTCAGCTCCTTAGCCGCCTCGATCACCGTTGTCCAGTCAGTCAGTGGATAAGTCTTCACTAACTCCCAACCATGTAGCTCTGTCCAAACTTGAGGATCAGATTCTTGGCGACTGGGCACATGCCGCACCCCATGCAAAATAAGCTGATTCAGCTTGGGCTGCACCACTACCCGGTTATATTTAGTAACCAACTCAAACATAAAGCAATGCTCAGTATCCTTTGGTAATTGATACCCTAGTTCCTGCCAAACCCGCCAAAATAAATCGGCAAAACTGAAACCAAAACCACTCACCTCCCCCGCCGCATCGGGAGTACCACTAGACTGCACCCGCCAAGCACCATCATAAAAATACAACGTCATCAAAGAGCCATCCAGCTTTTCGTAAACTTTGGCGCTACTCCAATCGATCGCCGCACTATAAAACACCTCACCATTGCCTTCCCCATAGTTAAAAAACTTGTCATAGGGATACGAAACAATTTCCCAGTTGTTCGATCGATCCAGTACAATTCCCCGACATTGCTGCACAATCTTTTCACCCATCGGTGAATCGATCTGGGAATATTTCAAAGAAATCAAATGAGGATATTGTTTATGTGTTACCGATCTAATACTGTAATCTGCAATTAACTTTTCTAAACCATGTTCGCGCAAATATTGCTGTAATTCCATTTTCTCCTATACCAATCCTTGCAAAATGCTATCTAGGAATTTCATTGAACGATGAAGATTTCTATCGTCTTTCCCAAAATCCCTCAGACAATTATAGCCACTGGCTGAGGCTGTTGTGGCCAATGGGGGTAGTGGACAATCGAAAAACTGTACCGAAGCAGTGACTAATTTCTTTACTTATGGGCGAAAATCTAACCAAAACAATGGTTGCAAAGAGGTGATCAATGCAAACACCAGAATTCCGGCGAATCCTGCGACAGGAAGCCAGTCAATGGGAGCAAGATGGCCTGATTGATCGCAATCTTCATGCCCAGTTAGCCGATCGATATCAATTTGATAAACTCGAAGACGAGGCCAGTAGTAGCTTTGTGACAATCTTGACTGGCCTGGGCTGTGTGTTGATTGGCATGGGAGTATTGAGTTTTGTGGCAGCTAATTGGCAGTATTTAGACAAAACCTGGCGAATTGCGGTGATGTTGATCTTGTTTGTAGTCGTCAATACCAGTGGCTTTTACCTCTGGCAACAAGGCAGCAGCAAAATGAATCAGCAGCGCTTTGGGGAAGGATTACTGTTATTAGGCGGATTGTTGTTTGGGGCAAATATCGCCCTGTTATCCCAGTTATTCCATATTGGTGGCGAAATCGGTGTGTTGTTTATGGGTTGGTCGATCGGAGTCATGATTATGGCCTATTGCTTAGGCATGGCTTCTTTGGGGATTTTCACTTGGT
>JANOXZ010000813.1:0-6841 GCA_031418695.1 Synechococcales cyanobacterium VAR_35_metabat_10 | reverse complement strand
GACTCAACCAACCAACCGAATGAGAGCGTAGAGTGCCGCCGATATAGCCAATCCTTAAAGTCCCTAGCTTTTTAGGGTGTTTAGGTTTTCCTAGACGCGGAGTTTTTGAACCAGCTAATTCTAGTTTCAAACAAGCTTGATATAATTGACCAGCTCGATTTTGATAATCATGATTTACGACGGGTGAATCTTGGAGATAAGGAAAAAAGCCGGTGGTGCTGATGATCGATTTACAGTGCTCTAGATCCATATCTGGGGGAGGATTCTGCAAAATCTTATTTACCAAGCTACGGTATGCGGGCATGATAATTGCAACTTGCTCAAAATCGCTGGCTTCTAGTAAAGCCCTTGTCCATAAGTAATAGCCCCGCACTTTTTCTACATCGGTAGCACAGCCTTCATAATATCTTTGAGCCATCTTGGCGCTATCTGCATAGCGATTTACTCGCGGATATGTGACAGAGAGGAAGTGCATTAAGCCTAAATGCTGTGGAAACCTCTCTAGGCAATATTCTGCAACTAAAATGCCTCGATCTGCCAAAAACGGAAAGCCTGCGCCAAAAGCTCTTACTAGCAATACACTCAAGAGTTCATCTGCTCGATCGCTATATTGCAAACAGTTCAAAACCTGGGAGATATTTTCATTACAGATCACCCCCACCATTTTACTAAAAGCTACTGCTAATAGAGGCTGACTAATCTCTTCTGCTTCAGCAATAGCCTCGGCTAGCTGCCATTCCAAAATCTGTTCAGGATGTAGTTGGGTACAGCAATCTGTCAGTAACACTAACTGTAAAATATTTTCTAGGCAAGTACCATTAAGCTGCTGAAAGTATTCTCTCAGGATCAACGCCCCCTGATAATTGCGTAGTTCAGTCTGTTGTTGGGCGGCAATCAGCAAAGTGTTTCCCAAGTCGGCGGCTAACTGGGCGGCTGTTTCTTCGTCAGATGCATTGGCCAAGGGCGTAAACCAAGTGGCATCAGCTTCTGCCAAATTATTATTTAGAGCATAAGAAATCCCTAACCACCAATAGTTGCTAGCCAGATCACTCTTGGCGATCGCGGCTTTATAACGAGAAATCTGTTGGGGGATAGATGACGTAATCATGATCTGGGCTAGAACTGGGTGGCTGTGGTGCTATAGTACCCGTCTGTTCGATCACCGAATATGGAGGAAATACGGAGCTATGCGAAAAATAATGAAACGGAAACAGTAAATATACTGAGCCGATCAAAGCCGATTTCACCCAATTCCCTCACAAGTTCCTCAACCTTTTCCTTTAAGGTAAAAGATATTCCCAATGTATTGCGCTCCAGACTGGCATTTTTACTAGCGAACGATTTCCAGTTGCTCAAAGTGCAATCATTTCAAAACTAGGAGCGGTCTGCTGATGTTACAACTTACTGAAATGAATGTTGATGACCTAAATATACTGAGGCAGTTGCGGATGGAGCGTCTTATGGGTCTATTTTCTTCTAGTTTGCCATTCTGCCTGCTTCAGATTGATGATGAGAATGTTTTATCCATTCACTGTCATCACGCTGGGATTACAGACAGGCTGATAGGTGAGCTGGAAGATCTATGCTATTACGCCTGTCTAATTGTTGGTGTGAAGTTTATTTCCTTACATTCACTTCAGAAAGAAATTTTACGTGTTGATGCTTTCATATTGTAAGCACAATTATTACCAGAGCACATCTGAACTGTTTAGGGGTAATAGCTTTTGTAATCAACGTGTTTGAATATCTCGGTGTTAGGAAAATTATAAACTGTTGATTTTAAAAACCATGAAAACGGATTATCTGATAGTAGGAAGTGGTTTATCAGCCTTGGTTTTTGGGGCATTAATGGCCAAAGCTGGTAAAACAGTGCAAGTGTTAGAAGCTCATGAGCATCCGGGTGGATTTGGTCATAGTTTCACGATGGCCAAAAAATACACTTTTAATGCGCAGCTCCACTATGTTTGGGATTGTGGCGAGGGACATACAGTTGATCGGGTACTGAAAAAACTGCAACTTGATCAAGAAGTGACTTTCGATCGCTATGATCCCAATGGCTTTGATCATATGCGGATGCCTAATTATGCGATTGATATTCCTAGTGATAATGCTGAATTGGTAAAGCGGCTGGTGACTTTGTTTCCTCAAGATTCCCACCAAATACAGTTGTTTGTAGCTGAGATTCAAAAGGTGCGGGTAGGACTGAGATATTTGTCACCGCCGGTGCAACCTTTAGAACTGCTGCGCCATATCGGTGAAGTTTATTGTGCAATGCAATACTTAAATAGTACTTTGCAAGATGTCTTTGACAAGTTTAAAATTCCTCAGGCTGCTCAAACCTTATTGGCTTTGCAATGGCCAGATTTTTTGCTGCCGCCTGCTCAGTTATCTTTTTATGCTTGGCTAATTTTGTTTTCTGGTTACCAGGCAGGGGCTTTTTATCCTACCAAACATTTTGAACAGGTGATTGATGCCTTAGTGCAAGTTATTACAGACAATAATGGTCAGGTATTGTTAAATCACGAAGTTACCGGTTTCTTGGTGGCGAATTATCATACTGTTACTGGAGTGCAGGCGATCGATCTACTCACTGATGAATCTCAGCAGTACATGGCCGACACAGTTATTTGCAATATCGATCCCAAAAAAGCGGCTGGGATGATTGGGCTAGAAAAATTCTCTTGGGCAGTGCAGAAAAAGCTTGCTTACGATTATTCGCCGTCAAATTTCATGGCTTACTGCGTAGTACAGGGTATTAATCTTAAGGATTATGGCTTTGGTAAATGGAATACTTTCCACAGTGGCGATCAAGATCTCAATGTGGCGTTTGATCGCATGTATACCGACCAGGACTATAGTAACCCTAGTTTTGCCATTACCACGCCTAGTTTGTTGACCAATTATGGTGGTGACTGTCCGCCCGATTGTCAGATTATTGAGTTTTTGACCGTGGCTAACTATGGATATTTTAAAGCCCTCAAACATTGTGACCCCAAGGCTTATCGGCATAAAAAGGAAGAAATCTTGGAATCTATTTTAGATGTGGTAGAGCGGGATTATATCCCGAACTTGCGTGAGCATTTGGTCTTCAAGATTTCTGGTAGCCCTACGACTAACGAAGATTTTTGTAATTGTCCGGAGGGAAATTCTTATGGTTCTAGTTTGACACCAAAGAATATGGGGATCGATCGGCTTAATCATCAAACGTCGTTAAAGAATTTCTATTTCTGCAACGCTTCCTCTGGTTATCCCGGTTTTGCTCCAACCTTCTGGACAGGAGCTTTACTATACCAAAGGCTATCAGGAGATCCAATTCTTGCTTAGAGTGGGTCTTTCGATCTGTACACAAACATATTGTAGGGTGGGCAGTGCCCACCATCCGGGGTTCGTGGTGAGTGTTGCCATATTGATCTTATCTGAGATCCTGGTGGGCAGTGCCCACCCTACAACCACTACAACCACAAGAGATACTGGGGGCTTGACTATGAAAATCGCGATTATCGGTGGTGGGGCTAGTGGAATGGTGACGGCTTACTTGCTAGATCAGCAAGGTCATCAGGTGACGGTGCTTGAGCGTGAAGCAGTCTTGGGTGGCCATATTCGCACTTTAAATCAAAATGTTCAGCCCAATAAATTGGACTGTAAGCTAGTGTTAGAAAATGGGGTGTTGGAATTCCCTACTACTTTTCATAACTTTATGGCGTTGATGGCCGAACTAGGTGTAGAACTAGAGCCGGTGAATGTGGGTTCGGCACTATTCATGAAAAATGGCAGTCATTATCTTTCTCAGGTGGCGATCGAACGCAATTTTACGGGTCTAAATAAATTCTTAGAGTATGCTCAACTCCATTTATTGTATCTCCGCTCGGCCAGCTTATTGTTTGCCGCCAGAACCTGGCGAATGTTGGACTTTCACAATCAGTCTATGGCCGAACACTTTAAAGATCCAGCTACTCGTAATACCTGGATGAAGTTGTTTGCAATGTATAGCTATTCCATTCCCTATCCGTTGATTGATGATTGCCCAGCAGAGCTGGTGATTCCGACCCTGCGGGATGATGTTTTTGTAGACTGGGTCAGGATTAAAGGCGGAGTGTATTCATATATTCAAAAAATCCTCGATCGATTACGTGGTCAAGTTTTGACCGGAGTAGAAGTGGTAGCTATTCGTCGGAATACAGCAGGGGTAACAGTAGAATTGGCTGATGGGAAAATGCAGGAATTCGACAAAGTGGTGTTTGCTACACCTCCTGATCAAGTCCTCAAATTATTGGCAGATCCTCACCTAGCAGAAGTACGCAGGTTTGCAGCATGGCGCGGCAACCATGTGCAAACATTGCTGCATAAAGATACCAAGATGTATGCGCCATATCATATTCAGAAAGGTTCAGAGTTTGATTTTTTTGAAACCGATGCTCTCCATGGAGAATGGGGCTACAATGCCAATCTCAATCAGCTCTGTGGCATCTCGTCACCAGTGCAATACAACCTAGCATTTAATTTAGAAAGCATGATTAGGCCAGAGCACATTCTACATGTTCAGCAGCACCACACACCAATGTATACCGTAGATGCTTTTCGTCATCGTCCAGAGGTAATTGCGACTAATGGTGATTATCATACTTACCATGTGGGTGCTTATTTGGGTGATGGTTTACATGAGGGTGCAATTACTTCCGCTATTAGGGTAGCTGATTTAATTGCTAATTCCCAAAAGATATCTAAGGTAGTCTATGCCAATATTGGGTAATTGGCATTAATTATTCTCGGCTTCCAATAAAACTTTAGCTTTTTGAAGCAAGATTTGATGCTCTTTGCTTACAGTGGGATACTGTAAATTCAAGCCTTTCAGCCGTTTATTAATAATCTCGGCTACGACTAAATGAGTATACCACTTATGATCGGCAGGAATAATATACCAAGGGGCATCAGCAGTGCTGGTGTGATTAAAAACTTCTTCATAGGTTGATTGATAGTCATGCCAAAACTGGCGTTCTGTGATGTCACTGAGCGAGAATTTCCAATTTTTCTCGGGCGTATCAATTCTTTTTAAAAAACGTTTTTTCTGTTCTGCTTTAGAGACATTTAAGAAAAGCTTTAAAACTACAATGCCATTATTTATTAAATATTTCTCGAACTGATTGATCTCAGCAAAGCGTTGTTGCCAAAGTTTTTCTCCTTTGGGCAGAATTGGTAACTGTTGTTTGGCCAAAATTTCGGGATGAACACGGGCGATCAAGACTTCTTCATAATACGACCGATTAAAAATGCCGATACGTCCCCGCTCCGGTAAGCAACGGGAGTAGCGCCAAAAATAGTCATGATCAAGATCTTCCTCGCTCGGTGTTTTGAAATTATACACTTGACAACCTTGCGGATTCACTCCAGACATCACCTGTCTAATGGTGCTATCTTTGCCAGCAGCATCCATGGCCTGAAAAATAATCAATACTCCATAGGTATTTTGGGCGTAGAGTACGTTTTGCAGCTCAGATAAAGTGTTAATCTCTTCTTGCAACTTGATGACAGCTTGTTGCTTGTTTAAATCATTAGGGAGCAGTGCAGGGTCATATTTTTTTGATAATGAGATTTTCTGGTCTGCGGGCACTTGAAAAATCTGGTGATTCATGGCTAATCCTGTAAGTGGAGTAATACTTGCCTTAATTCTATCTACTGGAATTCAATTCTGTTCAAGCCTCATCAATTAAATATTCCCAACAAGCTTTAGCGATCGACCATTCCTCTTGAGTATGAATTTTTAATAATTTTACTGAAGACTCCTGTGTAGCTAAATCTCGATCGCCAGCAACATCTGACATATTCATAACCAAATCAATTTCTACTCCCAAAAAAGCTAACTTTGCTGCCACTCCAGCCCGAACTCCAGCATGATTTTCGCCCACCCCTGCCGTAAAAATCAGGGCATCTACACCACCCAATTCTGGCAACAAAGCCGAGATTTTACTTGTTAGCAAGTGAATATAGAGATCCAGAGCCAACTTTGCCCGAAGATTATCCAGCTCAATTGCTCGATCAATTTCCCGTAAATCATTAGATACTCCCGATACCCCCAACAAACCAGACTCAAAATTTAAAACATGATCGAGTTCTGCCAGTGTATATTTGCCCTCACGCAGCAAATGGAGCATAATGCCAGGATCGATCGAACCACAGCGAGTCCCCATCATTAGGCCATCTAAGGGTGTAAAGCCCATGGTGGTATCAATACAAATTCCAGATTTTATGGCTGCTAAAGAGCAACCATTACCCAAATGACAACTAATCAGCCGTAAATCTTTCAGATCTTGACCTAATAATTGTGCTGCTCGATCGGCGCAATACTCATGACTAATGCCATGAAAGCCGTATTTTCTGATACCTTGCTCCAACCACTGATAGGGCAAGGGGTACACATAGGAAACTGCTGGCAGATTCCCATAAAAGGCTGTATCGAATACTGCTATTTGCGATAACTGGGGTGCCAAAGCTTCGATCGCTTTAATGCCCATTAAATTCGCTGGGTTATGCAGCGGGGCAAAAATTGATAATCGATCAATTTCTGATTGGACTTGAGCATCGATCAATATTGGTTGATGGTATTGCGATCCCCCATGTACCACTCGATGGCCAACTATATCGATTTCAGTGATATTAGCAATTATTTGGGTTTCGCCCTGCCAGAGAGAATTTAATAAATTTTGCAGATCTGTCGCATAATTAGTGTTGGTTGTCTCGATATGGATCGATCGGCCTGTATCCGTTGTTACTTTTAATGTCGTTGCTTGCTCAGAATGCCGATCAATTTCTCCAGTCCACAAGGGAGTCATCGGATCTGTGGGCA
>JANOXZ010000812.1:0-6195 GCA_031418695.1 Synechococcales cyanobacterium VAR_35_metabat_10 | reverse complement strand
CTCCCATAGTCCGACCATTCCGCTAGATATTCGCAACAGCAACCCCGCCATCTCTTTTTGGAAGTAAAGGTCTCACATCACTGGCTCGATAGAGATCTAATCCCTGTTCAAAAATCTCTTGAATCGATCGCATCTCACCAGCAGCCGTCATAAATTTATGATCGATCGTGGCCTCAATCTTTGATCCATCTTCTAACAAGTATTCCATCACTTCTTGTTCGCCTCGCTGATGCCATTGTGCGATCGGCTGAGTATAAACGTGGCCTTTTTTATCTATGCTAAACACCGAGCATTGTAGTTTTTTTGAGACAATTTCATCGATCGATACCGCCCCATATTCTACTGTCAAAATCTCAGTATCCCCACTCAAACAATACTCGGCAAACAGCACCATCTGATCAAACAACTTATCAGCAATTTCGGTAGAAATGCCATTTTTCGCTGAACCATCCAAGAAATTAGTGCGCTGTTTCTGCATTTCATCGGCTTTCTTTTTCCCCATCGCCCGTCGCAACAAATCGGCCTGACCCAGCGAATAACCCGCCAAGTCCTGCGCCATTTTCATGATCTGCTCTTGGTAACAGTTATGAACAACAATGCCATGGGCTAAGAAATAAGGAGATTTTTGGTCAACCATCTCCAAGTCATAGCAATCAGCCAAACCGGCTGGCTCGATCGAAGTAATATAGATGGGGCGAGCATCTTGTAGATATGTATCAGTATAAATTTGTTGATAGAATTTATTCCATCCAACTAAATTATCTTGATAGCGAGCATGAGTTGGTTTAAACAAAGTAGCTTGGTTCAGAGATCTCTTGACCAATTTGCGAGTCGCACAATCAGTCTCTGCTATCTCTTTTCGTAAGTAATTACCCAATTCCTGAGCCTGAATAGGCAAGAAATTCTCTCGAGGAACTCGATATTTTTTTCCAGGCAGTCTACTGGCACCGATCATACGAGTGAATCTGCCTAAATCATTGATACATAAATAATTTCTGGCAATATAATACTGAATTTTCAGACTACCTAAAAGCTGTCCAACTTGAGATATTAACTGCGGAGAAGTACTACGGAAGTAAACTAAACGTTCACTGTAACAGCCGTCGCTGTCCCATAAACCTCGAAGAAAATCGATACGATCTTGTTCTATATAATCTAGAAAATCTTTGGGCAAATGTTTCTGCTTACATCTCACCTTCCATTCACGACTTTGGTAAATTCGGTCTAAAAATTGAGTAAGAGGTGTTTGGCGGGGCTGGGTATTAAATTTGCTATACGCATACCAACAACGAGTATGAAAATACATTGAGGCCACACCACCCCACGTTTCTGATATCAGATTACTTATCCATGTAGCACATTCTTCTGTTGAACAAGTAACGTTAGGCGTAGAAGCAACTAAATTGCCATCTCCTAGTAACACCCCCAACAAATAAGCTTCATTGGTACGCAAAACCAAAGATTCTGAACCATTTGGCCATTGTTCATAAATAGCATCACCTACGAAGTGGGCATTTTTCAGATTTTGAACAGCTTTTAGCTCTTTGGCACGCTTATCACCCTCTGCGGTCAAGAATCGATGATCAGCGCTGGAGTATATAACAGTTCCGCTAGATAAAGTGATTTTAAGGATTTTTTTGCGGCCACTAGCCCACTGCCTAGAGACCTGTGCGGGCTTAACCTGACGGCCATCAGAAGTCAGAACCCAATCGCCAGCCCGAATATTTTCAATGGGTGTTGCCGAACCATCTGGTCGATCGATCAATGTCCCTGCTGGCAAACAAAGCGTCCCATAAGTCTCTTCTAAGATGGGTTTGAGCAGTGGATGGTCATAGACAATTTCTTCCCGACCGTGTTTGCGATCGATAAAGTGGGGAATCAACCCCGCATCTAAAGGCCCAGGACGATACAGCGCCAAAATCGAAGAAAGATCTTCAATACAAGAAGGACGTAATTTAGACACTACATCTAACATTCCTGAAGACTCTAGCTGAAAGACTCCTTCTAGATCTCCGGCACTGACCATTTTGTAGGTTTTATCCACCATGGGCGGACGTTTTTTAGCACCAGGTTTGCCCTCATTTTTACGTTGAATAGCGATCGATCGGCGTTCTTCAAAAGTAATTTCATCGGGGTCAATTACATCCCCTTTATTTTGCAGAATTAGATCTACGGCATTTTGAATAATAGTTAGATTTCTCAGACCCAAAAAGTCCATTTTTAGTAGACCTAAAGCATCGAGATCTTCCATGTAATATTGAGTAATTACCGAGCCATCATTGTTGCGTTGGAGCGGCACAATCTCATCCAAAGGCTGCGCCGAAATTACCACTCCAGCGGCGTGAACCCCAAAGGTTTTGTTAGTACCTTCAATCCGCATCGCCATATCGATCCACTGCTTACCAGAGATCGTAATACCGGGTACATTGGTTTGAAAAAAAGCTGTTTCGTAGGCTTGCTTAAACTCCATTGCTGGCGTTTTATCCGAGATCATCACCGCCAACTTAGTAGGCTTACCCCGCACCGTCGGAATATATTTGGCCATTTTGTTGGAATCGGCATAAGCAATATCCAACACCCTCGCCACGTCTTTCAACACCGCCTTCGAGGTCATCCGGTTAAAAGTGATAATCTGTGCCACCCGCTCGGTGCCATATTTCTGAGTCACATACTGAATCACCTCATCCCGCCGTTCAATGCAGAAATCGGTATCAATATCGGGCATCGACTTCCGTTCGGGGTTCAAGAAGCGCTCAAATACCAAACCATGATGTACCGGGTCAATATTAGTAATCCGCATGGCATAGGCCACCAAAGAGCCTGCGGCGGAGCCACGCCCTGGCCCCACTGGAATGCCTCGATCGCGGGCAAACTTGATGTAATCCCACACCACCAAGAAATAGGCCGAGAAACCCATCTGTTCGATCATCTTCAGCTCGTAATCTAGCCGATCGCGGTATTCTTGGCTGATATCTTGGAAGTTTTTGACTTTCTGTAAGGTCTTAAGGCCATTGCGGGCGATCTCTTCTACAAACGTAGCCTGGGTGTGACCGGGCGGCAGCGGAAAATCGGGAATACGCGGTTCACCCAAAACATTGTAGGGCTGGACTTTATCAGCTACTTTGAGGGTGTTGGCGATCGCCTCGGCAATGACATCTTCTGGTAAATGATCCCGAAACAGCAGCGCCATTTCTTCCGCAGATTTGAGGTATTCTGTGCCGCTGTAGCGCATCCGCTTGTCTTCGCTGATCAATGTATTGGTCTGAATACAAAGCAGCGCATCATGGGCTTCTACGTCTTGGCAAGAAATAAAGTGAGAATCATTAGTGGCAATAATCTCAATATCTAGTTCTCGGGCAATGCGCACAATCTCGACGTTTACAATCCGGTCTTCCCGGGAGCCGTGATCTTGAATCTCTAGATAAAAATCTTCACCAAAAACCTTTTTGTACCAAGCTGCCGCCTTGCGGGCATAGCCTAAGCTACCAGCCATAATCGCCTGGGGAATCTCGCCCCCCAAACAAGCACTAGTCACCATTAAGCCTTCTTTGTACTGCTCTAACACCTCGCGGTTGATGCAAGGACGGGCAAAAATGCCTTTACCTTGAAAACCTTCTAAGTGGGAAATGGTGGTGAGCTTAACTAAATTTTTATATCCCTGAGTATTTTTGGCTAGTACCACTTGGTGAAACTTCTGACGGCGCTTTTGCTCGCGATAGTCACCATCAATCACATACATTTCGTTGCCGATGATCGGCTTAATGCCTTTGTTCCGGCAAACTTTGATCAGTTCGATCGCCCCATACATTACCCCATGGTCAGTCAGAGCAATAGCGGGCATCCCCAAAGCCACCGCTCGATCGGCCAGCTCGGGCAATTGACTAGCTCCGTCGAGCAGACTGTAATCACTGTGAATATGTAAGCCAACAAAGGTCATAGAGAATCCAGAAGTCCAATACCCATATTGTTTATAGTACTCAAGAACTAAGATTTTTTACTTTGTCCAAAAATACTGGTTGTTCAAAATATCGGGGTGGTTTCAAGATTAGCACCAAGATCTTAAATTGCCATCAAAGAATATCTTTGTTGACTGGTATTAATTGATACCATTGGCCGTTGCCCGAAATGTCAATCCCCAAATCTGGCGTAGAAGACCCAAGTAAAGTCCAAGTCGCCACACTATATTCTCTTAGACTCTTGAGAGCGAAGGGTTTGAAATACTTAACAAGACAACAAACTACGCCAGATACCAATTGCCATCGATCAATAACTGCTTAGCGCAAATGCGAATATGAAGGCTAAAAATGTGGTATAAATCCTAATGGTTTTCGTGGTGCTTGCAGATCTGATGTTTTCCTTTGACAGTTGATAAACTATCCCTCGAACTCATGGAGATTTGCTAAATGAAAAGCTGGAAAATAGGTGTGATGGTGAGTTTAATTGGCAGTACGCTGTTGGCAGCCACTCCCATCCAGGCATTGCCCGAATCGCAAATTGTGGATAAGCTTCAAGGTATTCCAGTATTTGCACTGACCGACTCTGATAATTTGTTGTTGACTGCTTCGTTTGCCAAGGAACCAGGAAGACCAGCTAAGGGTGGCGCGTTCTTTAGCCAAGCCGATGCCAAGACTTTTCTCCAGAAGCTCCAAAAAGAAAATCCCAGCTTGGCTAAACAAGTAGAAATCCGCCCGGTCTCACTGAGTGAAGTGTATAAGGCTCAGATGAATCTCGATCCAAAAAAGCGGGTTGATATCCTATATGTGCCTAATCAAAATCAGGTAAAAACAGCTTTAAGCCTTGTTCAAAAATCAGAACCCAGCTTGAAACAGTTCAATGGAGTACCCTTGTTTGTGGCAAAAAACAGCAGAAAGGGCACTTACTTAACCATTACTGGCAAAAATAACCAGTCAGTGGTGCCACTGTTCTTCGATCGAGATCAGCTCCAACCATTGATCGATCGGTTTAAGCAGCAGCAACCAAACGCTACGGTGGAAGTACAGGTTTTAACTCTAGAAACCGTCTTAGATGGAATGCGCAGCAAAAATGATCCGCTCTATGAGAGCTTGGTTTTTGGTCCATCACGGGAGGGCTTAGAAGTTTTGCGGAGTCGTACTACTACTAGCTCGATTCGGGGAGTATCACGTTAATCTAGTTCAAAAGATTAACTGCTAGTTAAATTCTTAATCTAACCAAAGCACAAGATGTATTGATGTAATACAGTCCTGTGCTTTGTTGTAGCCATTTACAGCCAGAGGGAGAACCAAAGCGTGGTATAACAGGGAGGCGTTTAAGCATTTAAATTTTAAAAAAGCAAATTGCATGGAGGATTGAGAAATGAAACACCTGGGATTAGGAGTTGCGATAGGTTTGGTCAGCAGCGCTGTCTTAGCGGTTCAACCAACCCATGCTCTAACCGATGCACAAATTATTGAAAAACTGCAAAGTATTCCGGTAATTGCTCTCACTGATAAATCTGGAGCACCTTTGGTAGCTCAGCTTAACGACAAGCAAAAAGGTTTATTTACCGAAGTTTATTTGGGTCAGAAGGAAGTCAACGCCACACTACAAAAATTAAAAACCACGAATCCGACAGTTGCTAAGCAGCTACAAATTAGAGTTGTGACACTTGGTGATGTATATAAAAGCCAAGTAGCTAGTTCTGGTGATAAAAAGCTGAATGTTTTGGTTATACCTAGTGAGGCACAAGTCAAATCAGCTATTAGTCTTCTGAAAAAAAGTGATCCGACTAAAGCTCAACAGTTTAATGGTGTTCCATTGTTTGTAGGTATAGCTGGTAAACCAAGGGGTTATGTTTCGATCAATTCTGCTCAAGATAAAAAACGCATTATTCCAGTCTTTTTTGATAAAGAGCAATTGCAAGCTGTACTAGATAAATTTAAAAAAGATCAGCCTAACCTAGCACCTACTACCGAAATTCAAGTAATTTCATTGGATAGCTTACTAACCCAAATGCGGGCAAAAAATGAACCGTTTTATGGTCAAATAGTTTTAGCTCGCTCTAGAGAAATGGCTGAATACGTAGCAAGTCCAGCCGGACAAGCCAAGCCGACTAAACCAGCTACAGCTAAGCCTAATGGTACTAAAAAATAAATTTATTCAATGAAAAGCGAGGTCGGGGAATATTCCCAGACCTCGCTTTTTGGGGATGTGATGTTATCGATCGGTTAACTGAGT
>JANOXZ010000811.1:0-7091 GCA_031418695.1 Synechococcales cyanobacterium VAR_35_metabat_10 | reverse complement strand
GTCACTCACTCGAACAACTCAAACAAACCTTGATTGCCCAAGGTATTTCTTCGTTGGCTGGTCTAGATCAAAGTCAGCTTTCTAACGTTGTGTTAAACATCGGGTTACGGCTGCCCAAGAGTCGAGAAATGGAATACGATGCCGATCGACGTGGTTTAGAGAACATCATCCGGGTTGGCTATGCACCCAGTGCCATGCCCGAATTCATGAAAAAATTGGGTAGTGCCAGCAATACCCCAGCCTTCCTCAGCTCTCATCCATCTCCACCCGATCGAGTGCAAAGACTCAACAACATGATTCCGCCTCAGTATCGTGCAAAAACTGATGGTCTAGATCAAGGTAATTACAAACAGCGTGTGCAGTATTTCTTCCGTTAATATCGAATTTCTAACCTTAAATCTCCAAAATCCAGTCTTCTGCGGACTGGATTTTTGTTGCATATCGATTATTAGGTAATCACTGTCGGTTTATCCATGCCAGTATGGGACTTGATTTGAGCCAACTCCTCAGCGATCGACATCGGCCCCGCAAGCGCCTGTTGCACCTCGATGTTTTGCTGATTCACATCATCAGTAAAACTCTCAAAATACACTCGCAGCGTTGCACCCTGGGTACCGGTACCCGATAACCGCATCACAATTCGAGAACCATCCACGAAGCCAATCCGCATTCCCTGTTTGGTGCTGACACTGCCATCGATTGAGTCGGTGTAGCTAAAATCATCAGCATAGGCGACTTCATAGTTACCAAACTTCTTACCGGGCAAAGTAGGCATAGCACTTTGAACTTTGGCGACCAAATCATTCGCCCGATCAACGGCCACTCCTTCATAGTCATGACGAGAATAATAGTTACGACCATAGGTGCGCCAATGTTCTTTCACAATCTGTTCTACCGATTCGCCCCGCACGGCCAAAATATTTAGCCAGAACAACACTGCCCAAAGTCCATCTTTTTCTCGGATATGATTAGAGCCAGTGCCGAAGCTCTCTTCGCCGCAAAGAGTAACTTTGCCAGCATCCATCAAATTACCAAAGAACTTCCAGCCGGTAGGAGTTTCGTAGCAATCAATTCCCAGTTTAGCGGCTACTCGATCGGCTGCTTGACTAGTGGGCATGGATCGAGCAATTCCGGCCAAGCCGTCTTTATAAGCAGGTGCCAATTTAGCATTGGCGGCTAGGATCGCTAAGCTATCACTAGGGGTCACAAAGAAATTACGACCCAAAATCATATTGCGATCGCCGTCTCCATCGGAGGCTGCACCGAAATCGGGGGCGTTATTGCCAAATAATACTTCCACTAAATCATGGGCATAGACCAAGTTGGGGTCGGGGTGGCCTTTACCAAAGTCTTCTAGAGGGATACCGTTCATGACACTGCCCTTGGCAGCACCCAGACGTTGTTCAAAGATAGCAGTGGCGTAGGGACCAGTAACCGCGTGCATCGAATCCATTGCCAAGCGGAAGTTGCCTTTGAGCATGGTTTGAATGCGATCGAAGTCAAACAGCGATTCCATCAGCTCTTGGTAATCAGTCACTGAGTCGATGACTTCTACTAACATTGGGCCCAGCATGGTTTTACCCAGCCGATCTAGGTCAATATCTTGGGCTTCTAGCATCCGATATTTGTCAATATTTTTGGTGCGGGCATAGATTGCCTCAGTGACTTTCTCAGGGGCTGGACCACCGTTGCCGGTGTTATACTTAATGCCAAAGTCTCCATCTGGCCCACCAGGGTTGTGGCTAGCCGAAAGGATTATGCCACCCATGGCCTGATATTTGCGAATGACACAGGAGGCCGCTGGAGTTGATAAAATACCGCCTTTGCCGATTTTCACCTGGGTAAACCCAGCGGCGGCAGCCATTTTTAAAATTATTTGTGAGGCTGGACGGTTGTAGTAGCGGCCATCGCCACCCACTACTAGGGTTTGACCTGTACAGTTACCGATCGTGTCAAAAATTGATTGGACAAAGTTCTCTAGGTAATGAGGCTTCTGAAAATCGGGGACAGATTTCCGCAGGCCAGAAGTACCGGGCTTTTGATCGCTAAAAGGGGTGGTGGCGATGGTAAGAATATTCATAAAATTTCGATATAAAGTCAGCTCTGTACAGTAGTTTATAGCCTTGAGGCACTGGCGCAAAGTATTTTGCGTACCATTTGACCTTCTTTCTCTGAAAGGTAATCACTGACTCAGAATCATGGATTTACTTGAGGCTCAGGTGGATGGCAAAGAAATTGGTTGCCAAACTTTAATTGATCGATCTCTACTCCCTGTAAAAATCTTTTGCTCGCTAGGATTAATCACCAAACAAGTTACTGAATCAACATGACCATTGAGCGCATCAAATTCTATCCCAGTAGCAATCTGCCAAAATTTCACGGTTTTATCCCAACTGCCACTCAACAGCACTGTTCCGTTAGATATAAAGGCCAGCGATGATACCTGCCAAGCATGTCCCGGCAATACTTGCAGACACTTCCAGGTTTGGGTATCCCACAGCCGAATTGATCGATCTTCGCCACCACTAGCTAGTAATTTACCGTCGGGACTAAAGGTGATTACGGTGACGGAACCCACATGACCAGTGAGTTGAAGATGCATTTTATTATTTTGCCAAATACCGATCGTGCCATCGGCGCTTGCGCTGGCTAAGATTCCTCCCTCAGTGTTGAAGGCTACTGTAGTTATTTTGAGTTTATGACCAATTAAAGTTGCAATTAATTCACCGGTAGCGACTTGCCAGAGCTTGATAGATCGATCGCTGCTACCACTAGCTAATTGTTGCCCATCAGGACTAAAAGCTAGTGCATTCACCGGTTGACTATGACCAATGAGGCTATATAAAACTTGATCCAGCTCCCAAATCTTAATAGTTTTGTCGCGGCTGCCACTAGCCAAAATATCTAGGCTATGGGGTTGAAAGGCAACGACTTCGACAAAACCTTGATGCTCAGATAATATGTGGCTGGTTTGGCCGGAGGCTAAATCCCACAGGCGAATGGTTTTGTCTTCGCTAGCGCTGGCTAACCGCTGATTATTTAAAGCTAAGCTGGTAACAGCGGCAAATAATCCCCTATGGCCTTCCCAGGTATCTACACAATTCCATAAGGTCGGTGGTTTAACACTTTCTACCTTGGTGATTTTTGTCAGATGATCTAGCACGGCTGTTGCTGACGACCAGCGCTGATCTAGGTTGGGTTGAATTAATCGATCGATCACTGCTGCTATTTGTTGATCATCGCTATCTACCAACCAATAATCTCGCCAGATCCATTTCCCGGTGGATAAATCTAGCAGATCAAAGGGATGAACCCCCGTTAATAAATAAATGCAAGTTATGCCCAGACTATAGAGATCGCTGGCAGCAACAGGATTTCCTTGGATCTGTTCTGGAGCACCATATACCGGATTAGTAATTGATGATGTATTGGCAATTAGTTGATATTTAGATTGAATTGGCTGCAAAACAATATGTTCTGGGGAAATATCACAATGTAGTTTCCCTTGATCATGAATCCGCTGCAATGCGGGCAAAACATCTACTAATATTTGGGTGATTTGTTCAATCGGGTTGCTGGTACCCAAGACGAAGGAATTTTGTTTTTGCATGGGTTAACAAATGTCTAAACTATGATTGCTCGGATTGAATGATGGACTATGATTTCTTTCTAAAAATAATCACAGTCCATCAAATAATCATCCTATATCACAGTTTAAACTGGTCGAGATTGATGGTATCAATTCCATCTTTGATCACCAAGGATTTGGCTAGCATAGCTACAGATTTTACTGGCTCTGCTACTGTGGGCATCTCAGCACCATTGCTGTCTGGCAGATCTACCGGCTCTATTTCTGCGGGTAGATCGTTGCCATTGACATCATTAGTGGCTGCTGGTTTCACAGCCTCACTGTGGCCATTTTGCAGTTCTTGAGACTGCTTCAGCACCAACATACCCATTAAACCATCGACTAAACCAGAACCCTGACCATTGCCACTCACCGAAACATCTGGAACCACCCGCACCTGCCGATCGCCGATTACCTGCATGAGCTGAAGAGCAGTATAGGCTTGGGAACCCAATGATTTCACACCAGCTTGATAAGCATCGGCTTTCGCTTCTCCGGTTAAACGGATCGCTTCGGCTTCACCACTGGCTTGCTTCACTCTGGCAGAAGCTTTCAGTTCAGCAATGTTTACACCCTGCTCTGCTGTTACCACTTCTTTTTGAATGTTGGCTAAAGCAGTTCCTCGGACTAACTCCTGACGTTGTGCTTCGGCTAAACGCTGTACTTCATAGGTTTTTTGCTGTTCTTCAGCAATTTTGCGCTCAGTGAGAGTCTGCATCAATTCCTTGGGCGGCGTAATCAAACCAATCAGGGTATCTACCGCCTGTACATCGTAGGCACGCAGGGCTTGGCGCACATATTCTGCTGCTTCGGCCTGTCGATCGCCCCGAGCCACCAAGAAGTCTAGAATTGTGTATTCCTGCGCTGAATTTCGGAAGTAGTTACCCACGATTGGGCGCAGCACATGATCTACCAAGTTTTGCATCGAACCCAGTCTAGAAATTACCTTGGGCGCGTCGGCAGAACCAACATGGATAATCTGAAAGACCTCAGTTTCATAGGTAAAACCATCGGAGGACAGTAGTTGTAAGGCAGTCAACTTAGAATCATAGCCATGTTCGCCACTATAGCGCGAGGTGAAGTTCAAAACAATGTTGGTAGTAGGTACTAGCTCCACTTTCATAATCTTGGTATTCAACGGATGCTTACCAGGGTTCAAAGGCTCGACCCAAACTCCTCGATCGCCTTTTTTAACCAGGCTACCATGAGAGAAAGCATCGCCGGTCACATCGATCGCCGAGCGACCAACATAAGAAATCACTACACCCACATAGCCGATCGGTACTTCGGTCATCGGAGTTTCTTCAACCTTTACAAACCAAGGGTTTAAGTTCCAAGACCCAGACAGCATTACTTGTTCTTGCAAACCACGGCTACCATGACTGTTAATGAACACCTGAGCATTCTGGAAGTTGTCATGGTTGGCAATCACCGGGCCAGCAATTGCTCCATCTTCGATCGGCGCACCATCTAAAGTAGTTACGATCCCCACTCGATCAGGCGCAATGCTAAACACTCGAAGCTGAGCCGGAGACATGCCATGTTCATCGGCATTGCTAGACAGAATCACTTTAAACAGAGCGGTATTAATACGGTAAGTCCCGGTAGTTAACACCGCCATTTGCCGACCTTTTTCACCGCTGTTAGTCAAAAACTTGCGGGCATCTTGGAAGTTATCAGAATCGACTACTTTACCCAGAATTCTTTCGGGAGAAATAGCGCGACCATCGTTAGCTACAATTAGACCAATTTCATCTTGGGGAACTACAATGACCGATTCTTTTAGAATGTTGTATTGCCAAGGGAAATAGCGGAAGTGCCAACCGGGAGGTAATGTATCAGCCTGTAGTCCGGCTTCACCATTCAGAGCAATGGTTTGTCCCGGTGGCAAGCTTTTGCTAGAGAATTTTTTAGTAACGATGCCGACTTCTCGTTCACCGATTACAATCAAACCGAGTACCCAACCTATTTTGGGTAAGAAAATCAGAACTAAAAGGCTGCCGCCGATCGCGTAAGCCCACATCGGAATTTCGATGCCACCGGGCAGGGTCTGAGCAATGGTCACATTCGGATTTGTTTGGGCGGTAGCTGGTGTACTGCTAACTTCGACCGCCAAAACTGTCAAAGCCGTAGCTGCAAATGGTAACAGCAAGCGACGGATCAACGATTTTTTCATGTTTTTTTAACCTGAGAGTTGTATAGTCTGTGAAAATCAACCGTTCCTTATCTGGTCTATATATTTGTATGAGGCCAGGAATAAATTCAGACGGTAAAGGATCTCCAATCTAATTGTTAATAGTTCCAGAGCGATTGCTATAATTTGTCTGGTTCGCTGCAATCTACTCACTATTATATTTCCTATGAAAGCAATTTGGTACGATCGACAGGGTAAAGCCCCAGAAGTAATTCAATACGGCGATTTACCGACTCCAGAACTCAGTGATAATGAAGTGTTGGTACAAGTTCACGCCTCGGCAGTTAATCCTTCTGACACCAAAAAACGCAGTGGTTGGGGCGGCATGGGGATGGGTTTTGATCGGGTAATCCCCCACCAAGATGGTTCGGGAATCATCACTACTGTTGGTGCCAATGTTTCTGCCGATCGCCTGGGTGAGCGGGTCTGGCTCTATGAAGGTCAATTACGCAGAGCTTGGGGCACCGCAGCGGAATATATTGCGATCAATCAAGCCCAAGCAATCCCCTTACCCGAGGCAATAAGTTTTGAGGACGGAGCTTGTTTGGGTGTACCTGCTCTAACAGCTCATCAAGCAGTCTTTGGTGGCCAGAATATGGGTGAAGATAAAGTGGTATTGGTAACTGGCGGAGCCGGAGCTGTAGGCAACTATGCAATTCAATGGGCGAAATGGTCTGGAGCAACAGTGATTGCAACAGTAAGTCGTCCAGAACAAGCTGAGATTGCTAAGCTGGCGGGGGCAGATCACATAGTTAACTATAAGCAAGAAGACGTAGTGACTAGAGTACGAGAAATTGCTGGGCGCGATCGAGGAGTAGATCGCATTGTCGATGTGAATTTCGCGGCGAATGTCGCTATAAATAATGAGCTATTACGCAACAATGGTTCGATCGCCTTCTATGCAGCAGAACCTCAAGATCTGCCAAGTATTCCAATTCGGTCTTGGATTGATCGCAACATTACTCTCCAAGCAATCTTGGTTTACACAATGGCTCCCGCTGCTAAAGCCGCAGCCATCAAAGACTTAGCAACTGTGTTGGAGTCGGGGATTTTTCGTCACAATATTGATCGGCGTTTTCCTCTCTCCGATGTTGCTGCCGCCCATGAATTCCAAGAAAGTGGTCAGGCGATCGGTAAAATCATCATTTCCGTCATCCCTTGAATCCATGCAGAAGTCCGACTTCTGCATGGATTCAAGGGATGACGGAAGTCGGACTTCTGTTCAATGGGTTTCGATGAATTCTTGATGATCGGCTTTGACTTGCTGGG
>JANOXZ010000810.1:0-6201 GCA_031418695.1 Synechococcales cyanobacterium VAR_35_metabat_10 | reverse complement strand
TTACCGTTCTCCTTAAATACCGCAATGATGGAAGCCATGCATACCAGTTCACCTTTGACACAAGTAACGACCCCTCTACTGCCAAAAGATTTTGTGACATGATTGAGATCTCCTGCCAAAACGGCTTGATGTCCGCTGCGTTATCGGGCGGGGCGAAAGGATCTAAAGATAATGTTAAGAAAATGATGTGGTAATAATTTTTTTCTTAAGATAAAATTAACAAAACTATATATTTGCAGAAAAAGACTGGATTTCCGATCCCTTGGCTTGTTAAATATAATATATTCTGGTAGTGCTCTGGAGAATTGAGAATATGCTGCAACAAACTGAGACTATTCGCCATTATCAAAAAATCACCGATGCAGCAGTAGAGATGTGGCATCGCGGCTATCGCTTTGAAGATCTGCGGATGTATTTGGATGGATATTTAGCGGCGTTGCGGATGACCAACTCCATTGAAGCCTACCAAATTAGCCGCTTAGAAGAAGACGTAGTGCGCTACATCTACGACACTTCCAACTTCATGGAGCCACAACTTCAGCCCGAAACTGAGCCAGACTACCGATCGAGATATTAAGAATTGAGCCTGACAAAAAGCTGGTCTACAATTTTAAGTAAGTAGACCAGCTTTTTTGGCGATCGATTTTTTCCTAAGAAGCTAAAGCTACTTCCACTTTTTGCTGAAGTTCGCCGTTTTTGTATAACTCTGTCATTACATCCGAGCCACCGATAAATTCGCCGTTGATGTAGACCTGAGGAATAGTTGGCCAGCTAGAATATTCCTTAATGCCTTGGCGAATTTCTTGGTCAGCCAAAACATCAGAGGTTTCGTAGGGTACACCCAAGATGTTTAAAATTTGCACGACTTGGTTAGAGAAACCACACTGAGGCATTAGGCGATTACCCTTCATGAAAACCATGATCTTATTCTGAGTGACCATGTCTTTAATCTGTTGCTGAGTTTCGGGATTCATAATTGTTTGGTGTATTGAATAAATTTGATGAATTTAGGACGCAGACTTATCATGAGGCAGAATGTGCCGCTTGCTCTGGAGTCATAGTTTCTAGTGCCAAAGCATGGATCTCGCCACTGGCCAAAGCCGTGTTGACTGCTTTGTAAACTAGCTGATGTTGCTGGACAAGGCTTTTACCGGCAAACTGCTCAGAAACCACCACTGCCCGATAGTGATCGCCACCGCCGGTCAGATCGGTTACTTGCACTTGGGCATCGGTGATACCAGCGGTGATCATGGCTTCAACTGTAGCTGGGGTAATCATAGGTTTTTTTGCTTGCTCTGGTTTTAGATTTTAACCGATCGAATCCGTTAGATAGTCACAAATACAAAAATATTAAGATTGCCAAACCTTATCCAGAATTTCTGCTGGGGAAATATCGGCGATTTTACCGGTACGCGACTTAATCGCCACTGTCTTACTATTTGGCAAGACCACGGTGTTGGGATCGGTCGGTCCAAATAGGGCAAAAGTATAAGTTCCTGCCGCAGTTGCTAGGTGCATGGGGCCACTGTTAGTGCAAATCATCAGGCTGGCAGCAGCAATTAGAGCAGTGAGTTTACCAATATCAGTGGGTTTAATTACCGTTACTTGCGGGCAAGCCTGTATGACTTGCTCAATTAGCGCCCGATCGTCTGGTCCTTCAATAAATATTACTGGCTTATCTTGGCGTTTTTGTAAGCCATCTACCACTCGCTGCCATTGGTTTGCCGGGTAAATTTTATCCATGCCCAGTTTCTGGGAAAGCTTGCTAGCTCCGCCGTGGATCAAAATATAGTCCGAGATTCCTAGATCCTTAAGCTGCTGCTCTACCCAGGCAATATCGGCTTTGGGCACATTGATGCTGAGCGGCGGACAAGGCCGATCGATGCCTAATCCTTTGACTAAATCGTGATACATGTGCGCAGCATATTGATCCGACTTTAAAGGCACCGGGTTAGAGAGAAATATCTTACCGCCGCCGACTCCGTAGCCAATGCGTTTAGGGATGCCCGTCAGCCACAGAAAGAAGCCCACACCGAAGCGCTGACCCAACGAAAGCACGGCATCGTATTCTTTATCGCGAATAATGCCGAGCAAGTTGCCCCAGTCAGCGGGGCCATTAGTGTCTTTAAAATCGAAGGGAATAACTTGAGGAAAGCTTTTACAGACTTGGTAAGCCGCAGTCGATCGAGGCTCTACTACCACATCAATCTGCGCGTTGGGATAGGTGGACTTCAGATCTTCGATCGTAGGGAAGAACAAGATCTGGTCGCCGATGCCGCCGGGGACAAACGCTAGGATCCGCATAGGTAGTTCGTTGCTCAGTTCACTGCGCCATCATTCTAACACCTTGCGCCAGTTCAGCGATCCAGTTAGGCCACTGGGAGCCAGAGAAACTAGCCAGAAGAAACTTTGGGTTCTACAAACGCAAGTTGCCAGTACCTTGAAACAAAAACCAAGAGAGGAAAAAGTTCGAGACAAAAATTGCTAACAGCGAAGTTACCACTGCTGCGGTGGTGGATTCTCCTACACCTTTGGCTCCGCCTTTGGTCGTCAGACCCCAGTTACAGCCAATAATGGCAATCAAGCCCCCAAAGACCACGCCTTTAATCGTTGCACAGATCAAATCCCAGTCACTTAAGGATTTTTGCACAGATTCGATAAATTCTTTGCTAGATAAACCATAAATGAGCGTAGCCACTAACCAACCACCACACATCCCAGTGACGATCGCCATCAAAGTCAAGATCGGCACCATGGTACAGCAGGCGATCGTGCGGGGAATAACCAAATAATCCACTGGGTCAGTGCGCAGCACATACAGGGCATCAATTTGTTCACTCACTTTCATGGTGCCAATTTCAGCCGTAAAAGCTGCGCCCACCCGACCGGCTACTACTACTGCTGTCAACACTGGGGCAAATTCCCGTGACAAAGCCAGTAACAGCACCGATCCCACCGCAGATCCGGCTCCGATACTAATAAATTCTCGTGCCACCTGAATGGTAAATACCATCCCCACCGTTGCCGAGATGAGTTGGGTAATTAAAATCGATCCGGGGCCAACCATCCGCATCTGTTCCAAGGTGTTGTTGTAATGGAATCGGAACTTTAAGATGTGAATTAAAACTTGACCACCGAGTAAAATCGCGGCAAACAGTCGGCGCAGCCATCTCATAGGGGTTTGATCAAGATACTAGCAGCCTATCTTAACACTCTAGTAGCTCTATGATTTATGAGGCGATTTATGTAACGGTGTTCCACAGTAGCCAGCCATTTACACCTACGATAACCGTGGCGATCGACCAAGCTGCTGCTTTCAACCAGCCCGGGCTAACAAATTCACCCATGATTTGGCGATCGCTCGTAAACATCACTAAGGGAATCACCGCAAAAGGAAGTTGCAGGCTCAAGACTACTTGGCTAAGAATAATTAGACTACTGACCTGCTGTTCACCGTAGTAGCCAATTACCAAAAGTGCCGGAATCACCGCCAGCATTCTAGTCATCAGTCTCCGCACCCAAGGCTTGAGTTGAATTTGTAAAAATCCTTCCATCACAATTTGGCCAGCCAGGGTTGCGGTGAGGGTAGAGCTTTGACCAGCGGCTAACAGAGCTAGAGCAAACAATGTGCTGGCCATACTCACGCCTAAGACCGGGGAGAGTAATTGGTATGCAGTTTCGATCGATTGCACCTGCTGATGACCATTGGCGTGAAAAGCTGCCGCCGCCACAATGAGAATCGCAGAATTAATGCCTAGAGCAAAGAACAGGGCAATTACGGTGTCAATAATTCCATATTTGATTGCTTCTGCCCGCTGGGCAGTATCTTTTGCCCAAGCACGAGTCTGAACGATCGAAGAATGCAGGTACAAATTATGAGGCATCACAGTTGCCCCTAAGATGCCCACTGCCACGTATAGCATCTCGGGTTTGGCCAGAATTTCTAGCGAAGGGATATAGCCCTGCATCACTGCCGTAAGGTTGGGACGCGCGAAGCAGAGTTGGGCGATGAAACAAATGCCGATCGTGCTAATCAAGGTAATCATCAGGGCTTCCATTTTGCGAAAGCCTTTGTGCATGAGGGACATTAGCAGCAATACATCCAAGGCTGTCAGACAAATGCCCCACATTAAGGGAATATGAAAAAGTAATTGAAGGGCGATCGCGCTACCTAGTAGTTCAGCTAAGTCACAGGCGACGATCGCTATTTCGCAGAGTGCCCAGAGAGCGAAGTTAACCTTTTTGCCAAAGTGCTCCCGACACATTTGGGCCAAATCCATGCCCGTGGCTACGCCCAGACGCACACAGAGGCTTTGGAGGACGATCGCCATCAGGTTAGATAAAAAAATCACCGACAGCAGCCGATAGCCAAACTGGGAACCACCAGCAATATCGGTTGCCCAGTTGCCCGGATCCATATAGCCCACTGATACCAAGTAGCCGGGACCAGCGTAGGCCAAAAATTTGCGCCACCATTTACCGGTGGGAATGGGAATGCTTCGATGGACTTCGGGCAGGCTGGGGTGGTGGTGACTGACGGACATGAAAGCTTCTCATAATCTTTTCATATTCATCAAACTTAGCATTTATTCACAGTGAAATTCAATGTTTTGCTGAGATGGCGCTAATTTTCAAATCCCAACCAATTTAGAGGATAAGTAACACTTATCCTCTATCTGTTATGTCAAAATACCTGGAAATCAGCAGCAGCCAAGACTGGCTTGCTAGAGAGGTTGGCAAAGTTCACTGCTGGTGTATCGCCAAGATCGTTGTAAAACAAGTTGCCATTGGTTTTGTTGTAGATAATCTGGGCACTGCTGCTCCGAGCTGCTCGATTGCTATCTACCACCGCAAAGCTCCAGTTCTTACCAGCTAACTCCGTGAAAATATTGGCGCGCAGCTCAATTTTGTCAATGCCCGCCTCAAAGTCAGTGATAGTATCGCGGCCTAGAGTCCGAGGATCGAAGTTTTCGTAAACAAAAATATCCTTACCAGCACCGCCGGTCAAAACATCGTTACCCCGATCGCCACAAAGTCGATCGTTTCCAGCATCGCCAGACAAGGTGTCATTGTCATCGTTGCCCCACAGCATATCGTTGCCGTTGCCACCGTTAATGGAGTCATTACCCCATTCCCCATAGACCATATCCCAGTCATCACCAGCCTCGATGCGATCGGCACCTCGACCACCTACTAGATAATCGTCACCAGCTAGACCTTTGATGGTGTCATCACCATCTGCACCGAATAGGCGATCGATCAAAGTTGTCCCTTCTAACAAGTCATTGTTGGCAGTGCCTTCTTTGCTTGCAAATACTGTTGGCGCTGCGGCGATCGGTTCTGCTGCGGCTTGGACTGCCGCAACTGGAGGAGCAATAGTTGATGGTGGTGTGACAGCAGGGCTAGCAATTGGTGCGCTCTGGGCTTTTTGAGCCAGCAAAAGCTGATTGTTTAGAGGATCTAGAGTGAGAGTAGTTCGATCGAGCGGATTTATTTGGGGCGTATAGCCCGCTAGGTTTGCTCGCTGCCAAAAACTATCAATCCGTGCTTTATTACTGCCTTGATAGCCTGATCCATCATTAATGTAGTCGATGACCAATACTGGCTTGCCCGCTGCCACTACTTTGTTCAGGTTGGTTGTGCGCTCCGCAATACTGCCCGGATCTTGGGCTTGGACACCGTTGTAATAAAGACTTTCTACGCCTACGCCACTAATTTCTTGTAAGAATTTGCCAGTGGTGTCGTATGGCAGCAGTGCCTCAGCGTTTTGGGGAATAACATGAAAATTAGGTTTGCCTCGGTTAACTCGGGCATGTTCAACAATTTTCTCTACCCAGTCAATCATTCTAGTTGCGGCATCTGCTCGATCGAGTACCAATCCCTCACCGTTATTGGGGTTACTCCAGTAATCGAAGGCATCCACAATGTCTAAATAAGCGCCGTCAAAGCCACTGTCAATAATTTTATCTAGGTATTCCAGAGTAATTATTTGCCAATCTGGATCCCAGTATTTTACTTTGGAGCTACCTGGCCAATCGGGATTTTCTTTGCCCTGCCAGGCCGGAGGATTGGTTTCCCAGCCTTTTTGAAAATAGTAGCGCCAGTTTGATGATTCACCGATGCTTAGGTACGAAAGTGCCTGTTGACCATTGTTATGTAGAGCATCAATCTCAGCGGGCTGATAGCGTCTAGCTTCAGCGC
>JANOXZ010000809.1:0-9985 GCA_031418695.1 Synechococcales cyanobacterium VAR_35_metabat_10 | reverse complement strand
AATCAATCCCAATTCCAAGCAAAGATCTAAATAGCCATTATGACCATTTGGGGCTTTGAATGTGGAAGCATTCCAAATGTAGGCAGATGGACCATCTAGACCCTGCCAAAATGCCCCAAAACCATATCCAGTAAAAGGGTTCTCTCGAATTTTATCTAACATCAAAGGCCAGAAATTGGTGCGCCCGGTGAGGGTTAAGTCTTTACCGAATACCCCCGCAACTTGTCCGGCATTAGATGTGATTAATGTATAAATAATTGTGCCAAGTGATGAGATCCCTATTAACGCTGGAACCATGAAAATGTATTCCCATTGAAAAACATACAGAATAACTAAGACCCCAGCTAAAATAATTAAGTTTAATAATGGGGATGAAGCCCTAGATAGCAATATCAACATCATAGAGGATCCCAATAGACCCCATAAAACCCATCGATATTTTTGAGCGTGCAATGAAAGTAGAGCAAATACCATAGTACTAATCACCATCATTTTGCCAAGGACATTTTTGTGGTTGTAAATGCCCCGCCAGGCTCCTGTATGGACTCCACCCATTTGTCCGAATTTTGGCAGTAAAACTGCAAAAACAATACTGGTAATTACAATAGCTCCAAATGTCCAACCCAATAATTGTAATTGTTCTTTGAGAGTGTATCGACTAGTAATATACAAAGAAAAAATCATGGTGCCAGTCAAGGCAATGACCCGGGTTTTAGTGATATCTGGTACTGCTGACCAAAAGTAAGAACAAGCTGCCAATACTAACAATAACCAAACTAATTTACCCTTAAAAATCACTGGAATTACTTTCTTCCAGCGTAAAACCATCAGAGCAAAAGCAATCAAATAAATTACTGAAAACAAAACATTAATTAGGGCAAAACTTGTCGGATCATCGCCTGCATCACCTTCACTAACTCCGCCCGAAAGAATCACCAATAATGGGCCACCAGAGTAGTGAATAAAAGAAGTAATTGCAAATAATTTTTCCGCCAGGATCAAGATTTTATTATTCATAGTTGCTGGCATCCTCGACCAAATACTGGCTGAGATATTCCCCTAAAGTAGTTATTAACTCTTGATAATATTTTTATTGTCTAACAACATGCCACAACCTTCACAAAAAATCAGTGATAGTTATCACACTTTCTAAGGATAAACAAGCACGAAAAATATTAGCGGTGAGCCAAACTCTAAATATTACAATTTATTTCGGTATTTAACTATTGTTTACGAACTGAGGATAGATGTGAAACCTTGCTTTTGACTGGCTTCATCTCACTTACAATACTCTCACCCGGCTTGATATTGGCTTTTTTCTGTTTTTTGGTCTTTTCAACAACAAGATTTTTGGAATTCAAACGAAGTTCTAGTAAGACAATTAGAGATGTCGCTAAAAATGCCCCCAAAAGCACACCTAAGAATATAATAAAGTACTCCATGGATGGGGCTGCTTCTTTGGGAGCAGTAGCCTTATTAATTATGCGGGCAGTAGATTTGCTATCATCTTCTACTACTTGTAATTCTTGGACTTTTTTCTGGAGAGTTTGATAGGTACTTTGGGGTATTTCTAGTCTTCTTTCTAACTCCCGCTGTTGCTGTTCTAATTGCGGCAAAGCCTTAACCCGTTGTTCGTAAAGCATTCTAGAATTCCGCAGAGAAGTCAGCCTTTGAATCCAGCCTAATCGTTGTACCTCTGATTTGAGGAACTCATTGATTAACGACTGTCTAAGTTCATTAATTTGGGGTACTTCTCGATTTTGGGTATTAGGCATGGCTACCGAATTACCACCAGCTTGGGCAATCTGTCGTTGTAATATATTTTTAAAATTAGTTTTTTTAGCTTCCAGATCAACAATTTCCGGGTTGGAATCTTTGAATAGACTACGTTTGTTTGCTAACTTCCGATCGATCTCTTGAATGTCAGTAAGAGTTGCTTTGATAGTTGGTGATTGACTAATGGCACTGGCTGCCAGTGCATCTTCTGGGTTTAGGCCAACTTGTTGGCGCAGCTTGCTAGTCTGAGCTGTTAATTGTTCTAATTCAGCCTGAGCATTGTTAATTTGCGTATCCAAACTGCTGATCGATGCTACGGCTGATTTGGTTTCTTCGGCAAGATTGGCAATGTTATTTTGTTGTTTGAAGACCCTAATCGCTTGTTCTGCACCTTCCACTGCAACTTTAGTTGCCGGAATTTGCTTGGCCATCAATAGGCGTATTGCTTTTGCTTCACCCCGATTGACCAAAATATCGTGTTCTAAGTAAGTATCAATAATGGTATTGACTACAGCAGCAGCTTCTTCTGGGGTGCCACTTTTGTATGTGATCTTAAGCACATCAGCACCGCCGACAATTTGCAGTTTGAGACCTCTTTCTAAGGATCCGATTTCTAACGGCACACCTTTAGGGTCTTTAAGCTGTAATTTATCAATGGTTCTTTGTAAAATAAATGGAGATGAAATCACCTCCATTTGAGTGCTGATCGGGTTTTGGGTCGATACTAAGGGCTTTAAATCCCCTGCTCCTTCTTGAGAACTGGGTAGCAGGCTGTTACCCACCACATTAAAAGCGGGAGCTTTGAAGAGTAGCTTACCAACAGCTTCGTAGGAAGGCTTCAACCTAGTAGTAGCAGCGGCACTGAGCAAAATCGAAGCCAAAAAAATCGAGGCGGCGGGCAGCCAATGGCGCTGTATAGATTTCAGGTAACGAACTAAATCTATATCGATCGATTCTCGGTAATTTTTAAACAGCTTAGTCTCGCTGAATTCTCTGGATCTGATAAAGAGCCGTGAAACCTTAGAAAATCTGGAATTATCAGTAAACATCGTCGATTCATCAGAAAAATCCGAAACCTCTGGTCTTTTAGAAGTTTTGGATTCTGGAATATTCTGTTCTGTGGACGATTTGCGGGGAATGCCCATTAAAGCTGCCTCATGCCTTAGTCAAATTGAAAATCAGGAATGGCCTTAACATACTTTATCTTGTTCTAAGGTATTTTTGCTATGAGTAAATGGCTGAAAGCCAGACCATCATCTGCTGTGAATTACTGAAAGGTAAGTTGCAAGCTGTGATCTAGATGTACTATCGATTGCTTTGCAATCACACAAGTTAACTACAAATAATATTTAGCTCAGAACTCGGATGGTTTCAGCAGTCTTGGTTGTTGTTACTGGTATCGGAATTTTCCACCGAGTCTTGGTGCTTTTACCCCCACCGCGCAAAGTATAAACCCAAGATAATAGCCGCAGCCATTGGCGAGGATTCTTGTTTTCGATCGAACTCTGCCACCGCCAAGCTAATCCCGGCACCCAATTCCCAAAGCAAAAATTGATTAATGCTGCCATTGTAAAATTGAAATAACTCACCAACCAGCGCAGCAAATCTTTAGTCCCAGCCATTTGCCAAATCCATAGTAACAAAGCTGGGTTTTGCCAAGCAGCTTTTAAGGCCAAACGATTGAAGGTTAACCAATCGGTGCGATCTTTGATGAAAATATCGGCTACTTCTGGTTCTTCATTGGCTAGTAGACCAAAGAAATTATTCAGCATTACATTTACCCGCTGGGGTGGTAGATGTTTTCCGGTTGGCACCATCATGCCTTTTGAGAACATCCAGGTGACTGCCACATTGCTTTGATAAGCACAGACCAAGTTTAAATCGTTGGCGGTGAGCAGATCGTGAGTCAAAGCTGTATTCAACAAATGGGTCAAACGAGGCATATTGCGAACCAACGAGCCAAAACCAGTGAAGACTAAAGGAGATTGCAACGAGGCGGCATCACCGATCGCCAATACTCGATCAAAGGCAATAGTCCGATCTTTGCTACCAGTGGTAAAGTGACCAGGGATATAGCCAAAAGTTGGTTTGCGCCACTCCATTTTTTCCATATCACAGCGGCGATACTCGGGCAAAATAGTAAAGAAATCTTCGTACATTTCCAGCAGCGAACCGGGGTTTTCGGCGTTGACCTGATGATAATGAAACAGGTATACCGTAATTTCATCGCCGTCACCAGGAAACAGCTCCCAAATTAGCTGACGACCTCGGGAAATGTCACCGTGACTGAACAGTACATCACCATATTTGGCGTCCCAGACCTCGGGGGCAAAGCCCTTAGAAATAACTGCGCCTACGGTGGGACAAACGCTATTGAAAGTTCCGGCTCCATTCAGTTGCCAGGCGATCGGTGAAGCTGTACCCATAGCATCAATCACTAATCTGCCATTAGCTATCCGTTGACTGCCATCGGGTAAATAAGTCGCTGTCACAGTAGCAGAGTTACCATTCACGTCTACTCGCTGAAACTCTGTCTCATCCCAGATCTCACCACCGGCTGCTCGTAGCTTGTCTCCGCAAACTCTTAGTAATTTCTCGGCATCAATGCAGATATTTAGCACAGTTGGTGTAGCTAGCACCTTGGATTGCAGCTTCACCGGATTATTGGCATCAAAGAACTTACTAAAACCATCCACATATTCTCGGGCAATCAAGCTCTCAAATTCAGCGACAGTAAACAAGCCCAAATCGATTAAGCGCTGAAACTCATCTCGGGAAATATTCCATTCTCGATTCATGCGGCCAAAGGGCAATCGCTCTAATAACAGCACTCGATAACCAATCTTAGCCATCACTGCTGCATGGATCACTCCCAAAGCACCACCGATATAGATCAAGTCGTAGTCTGGGCTAGTGTTGTCATTACTCGGAAAGACTACTTGCTTAGGCTGCTCAGGATTACGCACGCTTTCTCGCCAGCGTTTCTCCCACCAATATACCCGTTGTAAATCGGCCTCGCCTTTGGGCATTTTTTGGAAATACTCGGCAGTTTTGGGATAAAAGGGGGCGATCGCCTCAAAGATAGATTTGTCGCTGAGATCAATGACCGGCAATTGAGGATAGTGATGGGGAAAAGCCGATCGAATTTCTGCTGTCAAACTCCGTAAAAGTCCCTGCTCACCAGCGATGCCCTGTTTAGCCCAGCGGAATACTTTTAGATAAGTAGTGCGCTGCAAAGACCACAGAAACACCGATAGTTCACCAGTTTCTAAAGCTACTCTTACTCCTGAATCAGTCGCCACTTTGCCAGGAACTGACCACTGGGTTTCTAGCCAGTCTTGAACTTTAGTGAGTTCGGGAGTGGGGATTTCTAGGTATAAAAGTTCTTCCATGATGTTTTAAATGTTTTGCTATGGGTCAGGAGTATTTTTTTATTGAGAAACCTGTAATCCTTTGGTAGCCAACCACTCGGCATTGAATAACTTAGATTGATATCGCGCTCCACCATCACAGAGTACCGTGACGATCGTGTGTCCCGAACCCATTTGTTTAGCTAATCTTACTGCGGCAGCAACATTGATGCCCACCGAGCCACCCATAAATAAGCCATCTTGGCGCAATAACTGATAAACCACATCTACACATTCCTGGTCATCGATTTGGATGGCATCATCGATTAGCACTCCGGCTAAGTTCCCTGTAACCCGACTGTTGCCAATTCCTTCGGTGATAGAACTACCTTCCATGGTCAGTTCGCCGGTTTTGACGTAGCTGTAAAGAGCACTGCCTTTGGGGTCGGCCAAGACGTTTTTGACCTGGGGGTTTTTTTCTTTCAAAAACATGGCTACCCCAGCAAAGGTGCCGCCAGTACCAGTGGCGGCCACCCAGCCATCGACTTTGCCATCAGTCTGTGCCCAGATTTCGGCAGCAGTGGTTTCGTAATGGGCGTTACGATTGGCTAAGTTTTCAAATTGGTTGGCCCAAACGGCATTTTCCATCTCAGCGGCCAGTCTGCCCGAGACTTTTACGTAGTTTTCAGGATTCACATAGGGCACGGCAGGGACAGTACGAACTTCGGCTCCCAGGGTGCGCAGAGCCTCGATTTTCTCGATCGATTGAGTCTCGGGAATCACAATCAAGCACTTATAGCCTTTGGCATTGCAGATGTGGGCAAGGCCAATGCCAGTATTACCTGCGGTGCCTTCAACTACGGTGCCTCCGGGTTTGAGTAACCCCCGCCGTTCGGCATCTTCAATGATGTATAGGGCAGCTCGGTCTTTGACAGAGCCACCGGGATTGAGAAATTCGGCTTTGCCTAAAATTTCGCAGCCGGTGGCATCGCTGAAGCTGTTCAGGCGAATGAGGGGAGTGTTGCCGATTGCTGCGACGAAGCCGCGTTTGATATCCATAAGATTGATCGATTTTTCTGCTCTCTAGAGATTATCCCTCGAATCGATCCCCAAAGCTATCAAGAAATCTATCAAGAGATATGGTAGTTGGTCGGCGATTTTGGTGGAATGCCTTATAATTTTCAGGATTCCTACTCCTGGTAAAGTCTTATGCCTAACGAAGAAGTGCTCAATGCTATTGCTGGCGGTTTGGCGATCGTGATTTCGATCGGGGGGATTTTGATGATGTTTACGGATACTTTTACTAGGAAAAAAAGATAGAACTTTGATCCTGTGCATGGATATCGAAGGATCTGTTTGCTCTGATACTTCAGTTACCATCTGAGACTGCAACTGGCAAAGCCCAACTAAATAGAAAATTGATCCCTTGTTGACAATCGAATGACTGCTTTTATAGACTGGTGGCTAAGCTTGGTTGCTCGTAGCTCTCATTTGGAGCGACTGGGTATTTTTACGGGGACGTGGATTTTGCTTTGGCTACCAATAGCTGTGCCGATCGCCATTAAGCTAAAATGGCGACCTTTTGCTCCTTTGGCTGCGGCGCAAAAGCTGCCACTCTTGGCTCCACTGTATTTGGTGGCTCCGATCGGTCTTTGGGGATTTTTGATAGCCGATCATCATCATTGGTCAGACTATGGACTCACTTGGCTGCCCAATAACTCTTTACTCTGGGGTTGGGGTCTAGCAGTGATTAGTTTAGTACTGGTGTTTGGTTATGAAATTGGGCAGGGCTGGATTATTTGGCATTCTGAGAACCAGGGAAATTTGTTGGTCAATGCTCTGCCGATTTTACTGCTAGCAATGTGGATTGGGGTAAGCGAAGAAGTGATTTTTCGGGGATTCCTGCAAATTGAGCTGGCGGCTGAATATGGTTTTTGGCTGGGAGGTATGATTGCCAGCTTGATTTTTGCTCTTTTACATCTGCTGTGGGAACGTCAGCAAACTTGGCCACAGGTGCCTGGTTTGTGGTTAATGGGAATGGTGTTGACGTTGACTCTTAGTACTCAGCAGAATTTATGGCTAGCGATCGGCCTACACGCTGGCTGGGTCTGGGGTCTAACTTGTCTAGATGCCGCCGAAATGATCACCTATCAAACCTCCGCTCCTTCATGGTTTGTTGGTAAGTATCAGCAACCTTTAGCTGGTGCTGCCGGAATTATTGCCTTGGTGGCTACGGGAATAGCGCTGCAAGCGATTCTATAATAGGCTGAAGATGTCAACTGAAGCCTATGTGGCGGGCAGTGCCCACCCTACAAATGATCTACTACCAGCGATTCTATAATAAGCAAAGACAACCGGAAAATACCTGAAACATGAAAATTGCTCTGGCTCAACTTAATCCGACTATTGGTGACTTACAGGGAAACGCTGCCCAAATTTTAGCAGCAGCTCAGAGTTTAGAGAGTGTTCAGTTACTGTTGACTCCTGAGCTTTCTTTGTGCGGCTATCCACCTCGGGATTTGTTGCTAGATCCAGGGTTTGCTGGAGCAGCGCTCGATCGACTACATCTTTTAGCTACTGAGCTGCCGCCCGATTTAGCAGTGTTAGTGGGTTTACCAACTCCGGCTGGGCAAGATGGCAAGCCGTTGCACAACAGTATTGCTTTACTGCGGAGTGGCAAAGTGGAACAATTATTTCATAAACAGTTGTTGCCTACCTACGATGTATTTGATGAAAATCGCTACTTTCAGGCAGGGTTTGGTCATAACTATTTTCAGGTAGCTGGTCAAAAAGTGGGAGTGACTATTTGTGAGGATTTGTGGAATGATGAAGCCTTTTGGGGCAAGCGACAATATTTGGCCAACCCGATCGAACAACTAGCGGATCATGATGTAGATTTAATCGTAAATCTTTCGGCTTCGCCTTATACCGTGGGTAAGCAACAGGTGCGAGAGGCGATGTTACAGCATTTGGCACAGAGTTATGAATATCCGATCGTCTATGTAAATCAGGTGGGAGGCAATGATGATCTGATTTTTGATGGGGGTTCAATTGCCTTTGATCGGCATGGAGATCTGGTTTGTCGTAGTAAATCTTTTCAGCCAGATTTGATCGTTGTTGAATTTACCGAAGATATACAACCATCTACTATCCAGCCATTGAGTGAAAATAGTGACGCGGAAATTTGGGGAGCTTTGGTGCTGGGAGTACGAGACTATGCCGCAAAATGTGGTTTTCAGAAAGCTTTATTGGGTCTGAGTGGAGGGATTGATTCGGCGTTGGTGGCAGCGATCGCCGTAGAAGCTTTGGGAGCAGAGCGGGTCTTGGGAGTATTGATGCCTTCGCCCTATAGTTCTGACCATTCGATTACAGATGCAGTGACAGTGGCGAAGTTGTTGGGGATGGAAACTATGACTTTGCCGATCAAAGGTTTAATGAAAGAGTTCGATCAGACGTTGGCTCCCTTGTTTGAGGGAACGGAGTTTGGCATTGCTGAGGAAAATATTCAGTCTCGGATTCGGGGCACGCTGCTGATGGGTATTGCCAATAAGTTTGGCCATTTGTTGTTATCTACAGGTAATAAATCGGAGATGGCAGTGGGCTATTGTACTTTGTATGGCGATATGAACGGTGGTTTAGCGGCGATCGCCGATGTGCCTAAAACTCGGGTTTTTTCTTTATGTCGTTGGTTGAACCGAAACCAATTAACTATCCCTACTCAAATTATTGAGAAGCCCCCAAGTGCAGAGCTACGCCCAGGTCAGGTAGACCAAGATTCTTTGCCACCTTATGATGAACTAGATGCTATTTTAGAGGGAATGATTTGCGACCATAAGTCTGTGGAGCAATTGGTGCAACAGGGGTTTGCGAGTGAGACTATAGTTAAGATTGCTCAGTTAGTGAAACGAGCCGAGTTCAAGCGCCGACAGGCACCGCCAGGATTAAAGATTACCGATCGGGCTTTTGGAACTGGGTGGCGAATGCCGATCGCTAGTCGGGTTACTAGTTACTAAATCTAGGGAGGTTTGGAGATAAATGGATTTTCGAGATGTTAATGTCGTTCGTAGAGGGTATCCCTACAAACGACATTCGTGGGTATTAGACTGTATAAATTATCAATATTGATACCACAAAAATAATAAAAAATATGCGTGGGGGCACATCGCATGTGTCATCTACGCATATCAATAAATCCAATAAATCACCAATCCCTATCCAATCCTGAAGCTATCAGCACTAATGGCATCGTAGTTATTTGCGAATACAAACGCAGTGGCTTGACCCGAACCAATACCATCGGCATTATAAAAAACCCGCCCAGTCGAGGAGTTATAGATGATTTTGGCAGCATTCTGATCCAGACCACTATTGCTATTGACCACTGCAAACTCACTGCTACTGAGTGCATCACCAACATTGCCAATTAAACCAGCAAATACTGATTTATTCAGCACCATTTTATCGCCTTGAGCAGTGGTGAAATCCATCATGCCGTCAACTTCAGTGCCATTTACTGGTCGATCGAACACAAACAAATCACTGCCACTACCGCCAACATAAATATCGTTGCCAGAGTTGCCAGTTAAGATATCATTACCATCATCGCCTTCTACTTCATCATTGCCATCACCGCCAATTACGGTATCGTTACCAGCATTGCCAAAGAGAACATCATTGCCAGCACCGCCATCGGTAAAATCATTACCGTTGCCAGCATTACTCTTATCATCGCCAGCATCACCGAAGATGCGATCGATTCCATCGCCACCATCTAGGTAATCTTGGCCATCGCCGCCATGAATTTCATCATCACCGGCTTCGGCGTAGATTTCGTCGTTGCCATTCCAGGTATAAATGAC
>JANOXZ010000808.1:0-11370 GCA_031418695.1 Synechococcales cyanobacterium VAR_35_metabat_10 | reverse complement strand
CGATGCTCAGGTCGAACCAGCTTTTTTGCGATCAGTCGCCAGCTATTTTCAGCGTCCCCAAGTAGGCGCAATCCAACTGCGCAAAGCAGTGGCAAATGCTGATACCAATTGGTTAACTAAAGGACAGTCGATCGAAATGGCTTTGGATGCCTACTTACAGCAGCAGCGCATTGCCGTGGGTGGCATTGGAGAACTACGAGGCAATGGTCAGTTTGTCCGCCGTCAGGCTTTAGCAGACTGTGGCGGCTGGAATGAAGAAACTATTACCGATGACTTAGATTTAACCCTGCGTTTGCATTTAAATGGCTGGGATATAGATTTAGCAAGTTCTCCAGCGGTTTTAGAAGAAGGTGTCACCAGCCTCAAAGCCCTGTGGCATCAGCGGAACCGTTGGGCAGAAGGCGGCTATCAGCGGTATTTAGACTATTGGCGGCTGGTGAATACCGATCGGCTAGGTGGTAAGCAGTGGGATTTGGTGGCTTTGGCTTTGATGCAGTATTTGTTACCCAGTGCTGTTTTACCCGATTTAATTGGGGCAGTGATCTGGCGGCAGTTACCCTTGTTAGGACCATTGACGGCGATCGGGCTATTATTACAAACTGTCGGGATCGTGGTAGGATTGCGGCGCACTAGTCAGCCCGGTTTGAGCCAACTCTGGTTGGGGTTAACCTACATGCTGCATTGGATGGTGGTAATGCCCGCAGTCACGCTGCGGATGGCCTTTCGCCCCAAGCAACTCAAGTGGGTCAAGACTTTACGCCAAGCTGACAATAATCCAGCTAGCTAGTATCTAAACCGCTAATATTAATCGCGCGGAACTTCTGGATTACTTCAGATCGTCTGCTGCAAAATGACCTAATTTTTTCTTTCTCTAAAATATGCGAAATATCTCTAAAGCATTTGCGATCGTTTCTGCGGCTGCACTATCAACAGTCATTGCAACAGTAGCAGTTACTGCCAAACAGGCTGGCCAACCAGTTCTGATTAGTCAAGCCAGCAGCTCTGGGCCTGCCGAAATTGCTTTGGCAGACCATTTAAGCAGAAACGGTGCCATCATGTACGGTGTCAGCTCTTGTCACTATTGCCAAAGTCAAAAACAGCGGTTTGGCAGTACGGCTTGGCCAAAAATCAATTATGTAGAATGTGCTGGTAATGGGGCCGCTGCCTGCAACAAAGCCAAAATCCGAGTAACTCCTACTTGGTTCATTAAAGGGGCATACTATCCTGGTGAACTTTCTTTATTCAAGTTAGCTAAGGTTTCTGGTTATACCGGTGCCACTAACTTCAAAAACAAGTAACGGCTAATCTAGATCATTCTTAAAAATTTCATCTGCATCTACCCACTCCAATTTATGTCTCCGACTTTCTTGTCTCGCCTGCTGCTGTCTGTATTGTTGTCGGCATCTTTCTTGGTGCCTGCGAACGCTTTTGCTCAATCTAAACCCAAGCCCAAAGTTGATTCTGTTTTAGAACAACAGGTATTAGAAGTTCTCCGCAAAAACCCGGAAGTGATCTATCAAGTACTGAAAAAATTTGGAGAAGAGCAGCGGGCAGAACAAGAACGGAAAGCTAAAGCTGAACAAGTTGCTGCCATCCAGAAACTTTTCCAAGATCCCAAGACCTTAATTGCTTCTTCGCCAACTGCCGGATCCACTAATAAAAAAATATTGCTAGTGGAGTTTTCGGATTTTCAATGCCCTTATTGCTCCAAATCCAACGAGATTCTGAAGCAGTTTATGTCCAAACACAAAGACAAAGTCACCTTAGTTTTTAAACACTTCCCCCTCACCCAAGCACACCCCGAAGCCTTACCGGCAGCTAGAGCGGCTTGGGCAGCCCAACAACAGGGCAAATTCTGGGAGTATCACGATGAGCTGTTTGCTAATCAGGCCAAGCTCAGCAATAACTTTTACTTAGATACCGCAAAAAAACTAAATCTGAACTTGGCTAAATTTCAGTCAGACTATGGCATTGCCGACGCTGCAATTCTCAATGACTTCAAACTGGGTCGCACCATAGATGTGCAGGGCACACCCGCTCTGATTTTGAATGGAATAGCGGTGGAAAATCCAGGTTCGATCGCTGAACTAGAGCAGCTATTAGCCAAAGCCGAGAAAAAATAGAAAAGGTGATGTGGGCTGAGCCGAGTCGCAGCCCACATCACCCTACAAAGTCTCTAAATAACTCAAAAGCGCCGCCATCTCATGGGGGCTAGGATGAAACTGAGGCATCGGTGGGGTCTTACCACTAGTTACTTGCTCAATGAGTGCTGGACGAGACTTGCGCTTGGCCACAGAATGAAGATTCGGCCCAACTCGACCCTGTGCCTGTAAGCCATGACAACCACTGCAATTCATCTGGAAAATAGCATGACCGAGAGTGGCGTCGCCCTGTAAAGCCAAGACTTCTTGAGTATAGGGACTGCTTGATCGCCACAAGTTATTCAGCACCAACATCGCCACAACCACAATGACCACAATGGATATGGCAATTTGCTGCACAGGTAGGGGTTTGGATTCCAGCAGTTGGTTTTGCAACGGAGCCTTCTTAAAGATATTTACTAAAAAGTTATTTGATAAACTTCACAGAAGATTTGTAATACGACTGAGATAGACCTACAGCGTCGCTAATAGTGTATCGAAAAATCATTGGTTAGCACATACTTCTTCATAATTTCTCTAGCTTTCACACTTGCCCCAGCTCCCTGAAGGCGGTAGGCTGGATAAAAATTCTTATTTATTTTTGTTAACGGAGATTTAATACAGTGGTAGAACCATTACTTTCTGGAATCGTACTTGGGCTGGTAGCCATCACCCTTTTGGGTCTGTTCGTAGCAGCTTACTTTCAATACAAGCGCGGCGACCAAATCGGTTAACCACCAATTTCTATCGCAGGTGCAGCGGCAGAGGGCAGTATCAGGCTCTCTGCCGCTATTTTTGTTGATATCATAAATTGATCGAGTTAAAAGCTCAGTGAATTACACGCTTTCTTCTGAGGATTTTAACTGCAAAAAAGTCAGTGCCACTGTGCCATAACTCTTTTGCCGAGATACTTCTAGACTGGTCAAGATCAACTCAGCCGCCAGATCTCGATCGACCCCATGCTCCAAGGCAATCTCACCACCCGCTGCCAACAGGTCAGAGTCCTGAATCCCATCAATCACCCGTTGATACAAATTGCCCTGATAGGGCGGATCACAATAAACCAAATCAAACTGCTGACCAGCCAAAGAGGGCACAAACTTCTGCACCCGCCCATTGATCAACCTAAAAGTCCCTTCCGTCACCAACTTCTGACAGTTTTCGCGAATTAACTTGCTAGCTATGGGAGATTCTTCGATCGCCACCACCGTCGCAGCCCCCCGACAAATCGCCTCCGCTGCTATCGCCCCACTACCGCTACACAAATCTAAAAACCGACAGCCCAAAATCTTCCCCTGCCAACTATTAAACAGCGCCTGTCGCACCTTAATCGGCGTAGGTCGCGTCGCCAAACCGGGCAGAGTAATAATCTCCCGGTTGCCATGAATTCTAATACTCATGTCACCTTCACCGGTACAGTTTTCAAAAAGTTCGCCAACACCTGCAACCCAGCCGTCGCCGACTTCTCTGGGTGAAACTGCACCGCCTGTAAATGATCCTTAGCCACCGCCACCGCCACCCGCTGATCACCATGAGTAATCATCGCCGCCGTCACAGAAGGATCTTGCGGCTCCACAAAAAAAGAATGGACAAAATACATCCAAGCCCCTGGTGCTAAATCTTTCCATAACGGGCAATCCGGCTGAGCCAACTCCAACTGATTCCAACCCATGTGGGGAATGGTGAGTCCAGGAGTCGATCGAAAACGTTGCACTTTACCCGCCAAAATCCCCAAACCCTCCGCTGAACCTTCTGCACTACTCTCAAACAACAACTGTAATCCTAAACAAATTCCCAAAAAAGGCTGACCACTGGTAGCGATGCGGCGTAAAGGCTCAATCAAGCCCTGTTCTTGTAAATGGTGCATCGCCGGATCAAAAGATCCCACTCCTGGCAACACCACTGCATCAGCGGCTGCCAATATAGCAGGAGAATCAGTAACGATCGGCTCAGCACCTACATATTGCAAGCCCTTACATACCGAATGCAGGTTGCCGGAGTCATAATCTACAATAGCAATTCTTAACATTAGATTAATTTACGCTGATAGAGGTAAACAATAACTGAATAATGTTGTGCGACTACTATAGCCGGTTTCGCCGATCTTCCAGAGCTTTCTCGCTTCAGCAATTTTCCACAGTTCTGCCATAATCTTAGCTGCCCCTAATTTACTCGTCCTGAATTGAGCCTTTTGTCTGATCCGAAACCGATGAGCCAGCTTGTATGCTTGAGACAACGAGCTTCAGCGAGACCCCAACACCCCTCAGAATTATGTCTAGTATCTTCAACTCCGGCGACACCAAACTAATTCAGAAATTTGCCCAAGGCAGCAACCAATTGCTCTCGAACGATCGAGTGCGTTTAGAGACTAACGCTGGAGTGTCGCAAGTAATTTCTCAAAGCGGCGAGATCTTGGCCATCATGTACTTACAGCGCCAGCCCCGTACCGCTTTGATCAAAGCTGGCTCTGCTTATGCCGAAAAACTCAGTGAACACTTGATCGATCGAGATTTTGTCTTACTCGGCGATGCCAAGCTATCCGGGTTTTTAGAGTACCGCCATTACGTCACCCCCGCAGGCTACCGGGTGCAGTACACTGAGCCAGCCATTTTGTGGAAAAAGTGGTGGCCAACCGAGCGCTTCCAAAACAAACAGCGCTTCAACATGAATATTTTGGTGCGCCTCAACGACAACTGGTATCCCATTCAAAACATTGTGGTAGAAGCTGGTCGGTTCACCATCAAAACCTTGCCCGGTCAAATTGACATCAAGAGCAACGAACAACTGCTCTGGCTATACCAAATGCCCACTGCTGACAAAGCAGACGAAACCTCCTCAATAGAAGGTGGCGAAGGCACTGATGCTTGGGACAAAGCAGCAGATGTGACCGATGTGCGGTCAACTCGCAGCGAAATCATGCCGCCACCACCACCAAAAGCTCCCAACTTAGAGGCTATGCTCCAAAAACAGCAGCGTGCCACCATCGCTGCCGAAGAACGTGCCATGGAAGCTGAGCAGCAGTTAGCCTTGGCTGAGCAAAAAATCGCGGCTTTGCAACGAAGAATTCAAATTCTGACTGCCGCTGCCGAAACTCCCTCTGAGATGTTACATTCCGGTGCCAGATAGTAATAAACCTGAGAACTAGTAACATCTAAAAACAACGCTGTCACCCGATTCTCACCAGCGCTCTCTGAAACTTTTGCCTAGAAGTGTTAGTATTACTCACAGCAAAAAGAGAACAGCGCGCAGGAAGTGAATATAAATGGCAGAAATAAATAAGTCAATATCCTTTGACGGTCGGGATATTCGGCTTAAAGTCGGGTTGTTAGCTCCCCAGGCCGGTGGTAGTGTATTAATCGAGTCGGGTGAGACTAGTGTACTAGTGACCGCAACTAGAGCCAAAGGGCGAGATGGTATCGACTTTCTTCCTCTGTTGGTAGATTACGAAGAACGGCTGTATGCAGCAGGTCGCATCCCCGGTGGGTTTTGGCGACGAGAAGGCAAGCCTCCTGAGAAAGTAACCCTCACCTGTCGATTGATTGATCGACCCATGCGACCACTTTTTCCAAGCTGGTTGCGCGATGATATTCAGATTGTGGCTACCACCATGTCTTTGGACGAATTGGTGCCGCCGGACGTATTGGCAGTAACTGGGGCTTCGATCGCTACCTTGTTAGCCAAAATTCCCTTCGGTGGACCAATGGCTGCCGTGCGAGTCGGCTTAGTAGGCGATGATTTTATCATTAACCCTACCTACCGTGAAATCGAAATTGGCGATTTAGACTTGGTCGTAGCAGGTTCCCCCGAAGGCGTAATCATGGTGGAAGCCGGAGCAAACCAATTGCCCGAGCAAGACATTATTGAAGCGATCGACTTTGGTTACGAAGCAGTCCGCGATTTAATCCAGGCACAGCGCGAATTAATTGCCGAGCTAGGCATCGAAATTGTTACCGAAGAACCACCAGTAATTGATAAAACCCTGGAAAACTTCATTGCCGATCGAGTTACTAAGCCAGTCCAGCTTATTTTGGCCAAAGGCGAGCCAGATAAAAAAAACCGCGATACAGCTTTAGATGAAGTGAAATCTGAAGTTGTTACCGCTATCAAAGAACTTCCCGAAGCTGACCCGATCGTCATCGCCGCTGCTGCCAACAGTAGAGTGGTTGATGGTTTGTTTAAATCCGTCACCAAAAAGCTCATGCGCCAGCAGATTATTGAGCAGGGTGTACGGGTCGATGGTCGCAAGCTAGATGAAGTCAGACCAATTTCTTGCCAAGTAGGTCTGTTGCCTAAACGAGTACATGGTTCTGGCTTGTTCAACCGAGGACTTACCCAGGTTCTATCGATATGTACATTGGGCACCCCTGGTGATGCACAAGACCTAGCGGATGATTTGCATCCTGAAGGCAGCAAGCGCTATATGCACCATTACAATATGCCTCCTTACTCAGTAGGCGAAACCAAGCCGATGCGTTCTCCTGGTCGGCGAGAAATTGGTCACGGTGCTTTAGCCGAAAGAGCGATGCTCCCAGTATTGCCATCCAAAGAGCAATTTCCTTACGTACTACGAGTGGTTTCAGAAGTATTGTCTTCTAATGGCTCTACCTCGATGGGTTCGGTTTGTGGCTCCACTCTCTCGATGATGGATGCCGGTGTACCCATTAGCAAGCCCGTCAGTGGCGCGGCCATGGGCTTGATCAAAGAAGGCGACGAAGTGCGGATTCTTACCGACATTCAGGGCATCGAAGACTTCTTAGGCGACATGGACTTTAAAGTAGCTGGTACCGATGTTGGTATTACGGCACTGCAAATGGACATGAAAATTGCCGGTCTGCCTTTGGAAACGATCGCCGAAGCTATTAATAAGGCCAAACCAGCTCGGGCACACATCTTAGCGAAAATGTTGGAGTCGATCGGTCAACCCCGACCCGAAATGTCTCCTTATGCTCCACGCTTACTCACCATCCGCATTGAACCTGAGTTCATCGGCTTGGTCATTGGCCCTGGAGGCAAAACCATCAAAGGCATCACCGAAGAAACCGGTGCCAAGGTGGATATCGAAGACGACGGTACAGTTACTGTATCGGCACTCGATCAAGAAAAGGCCAAACGCGCCATCCAAATGGTCAAAGCCCTTACTCGGCGCTTAAACCAAGGCGATGTTTATGTAGGCCGCGTCACCCGGATTATCCCGATCGGCGCTTTCGTGGAAATTTTGCCCGGTAAAGAAGGCATGATCCACATCTCCCAACTAGCCGACTATCGGGTTGGCAAAGTAGAAGATGAAGTGGGCGTAGGTGATGAAGTGGTAGTGAAAATTCGCGAACTAGACAACAAGGGTCGCTTAAACCTGACTCGTTTGGGCATCAGCCCCGAAGAAGCAGCAGCAGCCCGCGAAGGTCGCGGCGAGTAGTTTCAGGGCTTCGGCTTTGTCTAATCACACCAGAGAGCAGATGCGATCGCATCTGCTCTCTTTTTGCTGTGCTAGTGATTTACCAATAATTTTTGGGAATGCTAAGTCTAAGGAAAGAGGGCACATAGCTCACTCAAAACCCCACACCCCATTGGTTACTACAAGGACTCAATCTGGCGTGTCATAATTTTGACATACCCACAGATCGGTGCTAACCAACAGGTAAAACAAACACTAGTTTTCGCTGGTCAGAATATTTTTTCCTGTCTACTTTCATTGAGCCGCCGAGTACATAATGACTGGTAACTACCCATCAGATTACGACATCGAAACCATTAATGAACTGGGGCTGAATCCTTCACAGCCACCGGCAGATGGCGATGAAAGCATTTTTTCTACCGTCGATGACGAAACCATGATTCAGCGTTTCGCTCGTGGCAAGAAAAGATCGGTACGCAACAACAACCTATCGATCGATTACGCTCATAATTCTCTGCAACTGGCCACGCCACAAGGGGAAATGATCGCGATCAATAAAGTAGCCAATAAGCTGCATTATATTTTGCTCAAACAGGATTCTCGCTACCGAGAATTTATTCACAACATTGTGATTCAGCACAACTTTGTGCCGATCGACAACAACCCTACCCAACGGGGCTTTTTCCGCTACCAAAAATATCAAATCCCCAACGGCTATGAGCTGAGATATACCAGCGGCTACGAGATCCAGTCTTTTTGGTATACCCACACCCACGAATCAGTGGGTGAATTGCAGCTTGACCTACTGTTTTTAAATAAATCCAAGTGGCACCGCGTCCAAGAAATTGTCTTTCAAGACAAAAAACTGCTGTTTCGATCGGTTGCTGGCGTAATTGAACTACCCGCTGACCACAATCTGGCTTGGATCTATCAGTTGTCCGAACCAGAAGTTCCCCGTCGTCGCACTCTGCCCCCAGTACCACCCCAACCCCAAGAAAGTGATATTTTAGGCAAGCTCACCTCCAAACTGGCGATAGATCCGCTTACACCTTCGGCGATCAAAGCTGATCCAGCTCCCACTGTTACTGAAGTGGGTACTGAGATAGGCCCCGATATGAGTACGACCCTATCGGGCATATATGATGACACCGCAACGATCGACTCTGATGCAGTTCTGTTATTTGATAAAGTCTTTAACAATAGTAATGAAATTCCGGCCACGATCAAAGAAGATTTGCGAGAACTGCAAATAGAGGTGCTAAAAATTCTGGAACGCTATGTACAAAATGGTGAAACCATCACCAGAACCGAAATTATTAACGATAACAACGGCAAAAAAATCAGCGAAAAAACCATCATCACCAATCGCGGCTGTCCTCGCTGGGTAATTGAATGCCTGATGAATGCGCCGGTACCCTTGAAGAAGGCTTAGAATCAAGGCACAATTCACGGTAAGCTATAACCTTGTGGATACAAGTGATAGAGATTTATTGTGCGGAAAGTAATCATTGCTGGCAACTGGAAAATGTTTAAAACTCAAGCCGAAGCGGCAGAGTTTTTACGAGGGTTTTTGCCCCTAGCTGAAGCCACACCAGAAAACCGAGAGATTGTCCTCTGTGTACCATTTACCGACCTAGCCACGGTTAGCAAATTCCTCCATGGCAACTTAGTCCGACTAGGTGCCCAAAATGTTCATTGGGAAGCAGATGGTGCCTATACCGGAGAAATCTCAGCAGCAATGCTGCTCGAACAAGGCGTGCGCTATGTAATTATTGGCCACAGCGAACGTCGGCAATACTTTGGTGAAACCAATCAAACCGTCAACTTGCGCCTCAAAGCAGCTCAACAACAGGGCTTAGTCCCCATTCTTTGTGTGGGTGAAACCAAAGAACAGCGCGATGCTGGCACCACTAAACAGGTCATTGCCGAACAGCTTAAAGCCGGTTTGGTAGATGTAGACCTTAAAAAACTTGTCATTGCCTACGAACCAATTTGGGCGATCGGCACCGGTGACACTTGCGCCGCAGAAGAAGCCAACCGCACCATCGGTGAAATTCGCGCCCAGTTGACCAACTCTACCGTCAGCATTCAATACGGCGGCTCAGTCAAACCAGATAACATTGATGAAATTATGGCTCAGCCAGAAATCGATGGAGTATTGGTCGGCGGCGCTAGCTTAGATGCCCAGAGCTTTGCTCGCATTGCCAACTATCAAGAATAAAGTGCTATGAGCCTGCCCCTTTCCACAGATATCGAATATACCTGTCGATCGAACATTAACCTTTACAGCTCTACCCAGGCCGAAGGTTTGGCCTCTCAAGTCGCAGCAGGCCGCAAGATCAAGATAATTGATACCAACGTCGAGAACCAAGTAGTGCGGGTGCGCTCGGTAGAAGATGACTATCCGGGCTGGCTATTAGTGCGCGATCTGCGTCACTTAGAACCCAGCCTATATTTTTATGAGCCGTTGGTAATCGGTCGCCCCACAATAGAACAGCGGCTTTCGGGTATTATGGCTTTTGCCGAAGCGGCAATGGCAGTGCCCAATCAATATTTATGGGGAGGCACCGTCGCCCCCGATTATGACTGCTCTGGGCTAATGCAGGCATCATTTATGTCTCAGGGCGTTTGGCTACCCCGTGATTCATATCAGCAAGAGGCTTTTGTCCAGCATATTTCGATCGATGAATTAATACCCGGTGACTTGATCTTTTTTGGCACTCCCCAAAAAACCGACCATGTAGCGATGCACTTAGGCGATCGGCAATATATTCACAGCTCTGGTGTCGAAATGGGCAGAAATGGCATTGGCCTTGATTTACTCTCGGTAGATAACCCAGACAAAATTGGTTTAGGCTATTGGCGGAAGCTGCGCTGCTGTGGCAGAGTGATGAGCAGCTATCAAAGCCTAAGCTGCGGTCGCTAGAGATATATAGGAGATACCAGCATGGCTCGCCGCTCTGAAACCACGGCCAACGTGCGCGTCACCGATCACTCTTGGCAAAGAGGAGTCATTGGTGGCGAAGTGCAGGCCGGAGACTTTACTTGGCAGTTTTGCTGGCGCTTTCGCGGCGAACGCGATAATCTCTCGATCGAGCCTTCTTTGGGCAGAGCCTTAATTCAAGATGCCCTGCTGCGCTTTTTGCTGAAATGGGATTATCAGCTCGAAGCAGGTAGTGATTACACCTTTACTATTCGAGCCAAATTCTAAACTTGCGCTTCTGATTAGAATTTTTGTGAATTTTGGGCTAAACCGAGATTTTTCGGCTCTACTGCCCACAGACTGATAAAATTAGAAGCTGACTATTTTCTTCACCAACTCATGATCTCCAGCAATGACTTTCGGCCCGGTGTTTCAATCGTATGGAATAATAGCGTCTGGCGAGTAGTAGAATTCCTGCACGTCAAACCCGGTAAAGGAGCAGCTTTCGTGCGCAGTAAGCTCAAAAACGTCCAGAATGGAAACACTGTTGAGCATACATTCAGAGCCGGTGAAAGTATGCCTCAAGCCAATCTGGAAAAAAGCACCATGCAGCACACCTACAAAGAAGGTGATCAGTTTATTTTTATGGACATGGAATCTTACGAAGAATCCACCCTCACCGAAAAACAAATCGGCGATCGAGTGAAGTACCTCAAAGAAGGTATGGAAGTCAGCGTAGTACGCTGGGGTGAGCAGGTACTGGAAGTAGAACTGCCCAACGCCGTGGTGTTAGAAGTCACCCAAACCGACCCCGGCATGAAAGGCGATACAGCCACTGGCGGTAATAAACCAGCGATCGTGGAAAGTGGCGCTCAGATAATGGTGCCCTTGTTTATTACCATTGGTGAAAAAAT
>JANOXZ010000807.1:0-4154 GCA_031418695.1 Synechococcales cyanobacterium VAR_35_metabat_10 | reverse complement strand
GAGAAAACCAAGTGCTGTAATATTGAGGAGCGCAAACCGCTCTTAACTCGCTTACTGCAAAGACAAATGCAGTCGCTAGGAGTCAGTACAGCAGTGGATTGGATGCAGTTTGAGGTGGCTAGTAGTGGTCTACCATTATGGCTGTATCGACCATAAATCAGCAAAACATAGCTTAAAACTTTAATTTGGAGGAAACATGGGTTCAGAGTGGCGAGTGCGGGCAATTCGAGGAGCAACGACTGCTCGGGAAAATTCAGTAGCAGCAATTACCGAAGCTGTCTTGGAACTCCTTATCGAGTTAGAAGCCCGCAATAAACTTGACCCTCAAAACATCATTAGCGTGTTGTTTACTGCCACTCGTGACCTAGATGCCATTTTCCCTGCCCAGGTTGCCCGCCAGCGCCCCCATTGGGACGGTGTGGCTTTGATGGATGTACAGCAGATGTATGTGGCTGGCAGCTTGCCCCAGTGTATTCGGTTTTTGATCCATGCCAATTTGCCAGTAGAGCAGCCGATCGAACATCCTTATTTACGGGGAGCCAGTAATTTACGGCCAGACTGGGCAATGGAAGCACTTGGTAGTCAGGGATAAATCATTGCAACGCATTACGATCGATCCACAACAGCTCCACGAAAACCAGATTGCCCTGACGACACCGCAGTTGCACTATCTACAACGAGTGATGCGGTTACAGAATGGTGCAAAGTTTCAGGCGATCGACGGAGCTGGCACTTTATATTTGGTAGAACTCAGCGCGGACTATGGCCAGATCCTGGAACAATCTGTGCCCACTGGCATCGAGCTACCAGTGAATATCAGTTTGATTGTAGCAGTACCCAAAATTGGTCTGGACGATGTGGTGCGTGCTTGCACCGAATTAGGAGTCAGCGAAATCTATCCAGTGACCAGCGATCGAACCATTGTGCAACCCAGTGAGCAAAAAAGGCGACGCTGGATCGAAATAGCCAAAGAGGCCACCGAGCAATCAGAAAGATTAATTGTGCCCACCATCCATCCAGTCCAGTCTTGGAAAACAGTGATGGTGCAAATTACCGGACAGCGGAAGATCTGTGCGGCGCGAGGCGATTCACAACACTTAATGAGCTGCTTAGATCTGAAGGAGTCTATCTCGATCGCCATTGGCCCAGAAGGTGGCTGGACCGATCAGGAGTTACAGCAGTCGATCGAGCTAGGTTGGCAGCCAGTATCTTTAGGTGACAGAATACTACGAACAATTACAGCACCACTAACTGTCATGTCGATGGTTGGGGGATTACTAGAGAGATAACCGTAAAAATACCCAGGAACTACTCACCATCAAATTACATCAGTGTAATTTCGGAGGTGGCTCCTAGTCCCGGCGAGTTATTTTTATTAAGCACTAATTAACAAATTGGTTGACAAGGAACACCTTTTACACCTTGCGCTTTCATCGTATATAGGTTAAGCTTGAATTAAATAAAGGTTAAGGCAATCGTAAATGTCTTATTCGAGTAACTGAGAAAAGGGAAATTTCCCCCACCACAGGACTTAACCAAAATTTTCCATCTATATGACCAACAGAGTCACACAGGGGGGTGAATTATGATTAATCGTTCCGATTTTATCCATCATCGTAGTCGTTACTTCGGTACAGTCCAGCCACAGAATTTGGTGTTTAACGCCAACCTGCAGGAATTCGCACAGAAGGTTGGTTATATTTCCAGCTTAGAAACGGCGGGTAAATTGTCACCAGAAGACTCTTATCGCAGGATCGAGACACTGTGGCAAGATTTGAAAAGTAGCAAAAAGAGCTTGCACATTGGAGAAAACCCTTTTGGCAATGCAGAATAAAGCCTTTAAATAGTTTTCGTCAAAGTGTTCTAAACAAGGGGCTGTCTAATTTAGGCAGCCCCTTGCTCTATGTGGGATTTTTTATGTTGGATCGCCAGCATGATAAGAGCTACGCACCAATGGAGCCGATCGGACATGGCTAAAGCCCAAGTTTCGAGCAACTACACCTAATTCCTCAAACTCTTCGGGAGTCCAATATTTCACCACCGGTAAATGGGCTAGAGAAGGCTGCATGTACTGACCCAATGTGACTCGATCGCAGCCAATTTCTCGTAACGAAACCAAGGTTGCCAATATCTCCTCAGTGGTTTCGCCATGACCCAGCATCAGCCCAGACTTCGTGGGAATCTGGGGATTAATTTCTTTGACATAGCGCAGCACATCTAGAGATCGATCAAACTTCGCTCCCCGGCGCACCTTATCTTGTAAACGGGGTACAGTTTCTACATTGTGGTTATAGCAAGCCGGATCTGCGGCGACGATCGTGGCTACTCGCTGCTGCTGTTGAACTATGGCATCTTTGCCACTCCAAAAATCTGGAGTTAATACTTCAATCTGAATTTGAGAGTCTACAGCTCTAATGGCTTGCATTGTCGCCACAAACCAACCAGCACCGCCATCATCTAAATCATCGCGGGCTACTGCGGTCAAAACTACATATTGTAGTCCAAGTAATGCTACAGCTTCTGATACCTTGGCTGGTTCTTGTGGATCAAGCTCCATTGGTGCATGACCCTTATCTACCTGACAAAAACCACAGCTTCGAGTACAGGTTGGACCCATCAGCAGAAAAGTCGCGGTCTTTTGGCTATAGCATTCTCCCCGATTGGGGCAGCGACCTTCTTCGCAAATAGTGTGAATCTGGCGCTGCTTAATGATTTGTTGCACCGTCGAAATCTCACTGGCACTGCCGATCGACCCACGTAACCAGGGCGGTAGGGATCGCACCTGCAATTGCCAAGAAGAGGGTTCAGTTGAGCTAAGGACTTGTCGATTAGTGGTTTCCATAAAAAGCAAGTGTCAAATTCAGATTAAGATAGGTGATGAGGATCACAACACAATATGAAACCTAAATGAAATTATAGATTTTGCAAGGTTGTGAGTAAATTTCACTGATACTCATCATAGACGTGCGAAGTAAGTACTGACGAGTAGGATTACACCCTTAACTACCACAAAACACTGAAGGAGTAAGTCGTGGCGAATAGCAAAATTTTAGTAATTGACGATAGTCGGGTGATCCGCAAAACCGTCAAGGACATGTTGCCAGAAGGCGACTTTGAAGTAATAGAAGCTAAAGACGGGGTTGAAGGCATCAACCTAGTCAACGAGCTGCATCCCAGCCTCATTATGCTGGACTTCATTCTACCCAAGATGAGCGGTTGGGAAGTTTTCCAACAAATTCAATCTCATCCCGAACTACAAAAAATCCCCTTGGTTTTGATGTCTGGTCGGCGGGAAGAAGTAACCAACAAAATTGCGGAACCCTTTGAATATTTTGAGTTTGTCGAAAAACCTTTCGACAAAGCTAGCTTGGCGCAGGCAATTAAAGACGCGATGGCCAAGGCCAAGAAAGTACGGCCTCAAGCTGCTGTCAACGCTGCCCCTGTGGAATACCTGGCCACCTCCGAAATTGAAGCTCTTCAAGAGCGGATGTTGGAAATGGAAAATGCCACCACTCTCAGCGCCCAAGAATGGATGACTCAGCTTCATCAATTCCGCAAAGCCAGTAGCAACGAAATCGAAGACCTGCAATTGCAGATCCAAGACATGAGCGGCGAAATTGATACCTTGAAGAAACAGTTGGCTCAGTTAGTACTGTTGATCAAGAAAAAGCTGGTTTAGACCAGATTTAATCAAACTCCCGACGACCTTCTAAGGCTCTGGCTAGGGTCACTTCATCGGCATATTCTAAGTCCCCGCCCATCGGCAAGCCAAAAGCGATGCGGGTGACTTTGGTGAGAGGTTTGAGCAACCTACCCAAATATAGAGTGGTGGTTTCGCCCTCGATCGTGGGGCTGATCGCAATAATTACTTCGGTGATTTGCTGCGCTCCCACCCGCGTTACCAAAGATTGGATATTGAGTTGCTCGGGGCCAATGCCATCCATGGGCGAAATTGTGCCGCCCAAAACATGATATTTTCCGTTGTATTCACGGGTTTTTTCGAGGGCGATCACGTCCCGAGAATCGGCCACCACACACAGCGTCAAACTATCACGTTGAGGATGCCGACAAATATTACAGAGTGGTTCAGCAGATAGGTGAAAACAGCTCTGACAAAGCCCGACCTGCTGCTTGGCTTGTAACAGAGCTTGAGC
>JANOXZ010000806.1:0-7578 GCA_031418695.1 Synechococcales cyanobacterium VAR_35_metabat_10 | reverse complement strand
GCTACTGCTGCGACTACCGCATTGAATTTGACTCCCAACAGCACCTTGTTGCTCTCTGCGCCTCCATCTTCTACAGAACCCAGTACGCCTAGTAAATCTTATGTCTGGTTGGGAGTTGGCAGCTTTTTGGTGGCAATGGTGATCGCCGGAGTGGCAGCAATGAAGTTTGTACCGCCCTCGGCTAGTAACTCATCTCCAGCGATTCCTAATGCTAGTCCGATTGTTCCAAGTGTCAATCCGGTAGAACCTAGCACTAGTCCGGTCACTCCAAAGTCCAGTCCTATCGAGCCTAGTACTATTCCTAACTCAGGCTCAAATCCTAAATAGAATATATCGGTCTACAAATAAATAATAAAAAGCAGTGAATGGGAATATTTCCATTCACTGTTTGTTTTTGGAGAATCAATTAGTGTTCGACTCGACCATTAAAGGTATATTGATGGTCAGATTTTTCGCCATCAGTGTCCATACAAACCATTACGTCACCATTTGTGGCTTCGGTCTTAAGGATGCCTTGTTGATTGATGATATATGTTTGACCAATCAAAATGCTGCCATGATCGCTGTAGGCAGAGATGCCTAAAATGCCATCATTGTTAGCTACATTTACTTTCAATTTGCTGCCATTGGGCACACCAGCGTAAACATAGCAATCACGATCGTCTTGACCTCTGGCGTTTAAGTAACCTCCATACATTTGCTCAGGCGCAACCGCACGGGCTGTTTGGAACTTGTTGCCAGTATCTCCATCAATGCCACCATCTTTCGCTTGATCGAAAGATCGAGAGTTAGCTGCTAGCTGCATTGAAGAATTGACATAAGGAGAAACTTGCGAATCGCGAGTTTCATTTTTACGGGTTTTGACTTGGGGATAAAGAATGATTTCGGGTGCTCTAGCTACTACCACCAAAGGATTTTTAGGTCGGGTGTTGGCGGGCGTAATTATTTTAGCTAGTGGTGCTGTTAGGACAGCTTTAACAGGAGCTTTTGCTGGAGGAGATGATGGGGCTTTAGCCACTACAGTTTTTCCAGCTACAGCTATTTGCAAGCTATAGCGGTGTTCTTGCTGGCGCTGAGCCATGTCGCTATCGACACAGACCATTACACCACCATCGGTTTCTTCGGTTTCTACTTGGCCAGTCTTCTGAAAAGAAGAGAGGATTTGAGTTTCGCCAATTAGTAAATTGCCATGACCGGTATAAGCCGAAACAAATACAGAACCATAGTTATTACTACCTTGAATAGCCACTTTTTTACCACTTGGTACATCGACTCGGTAACAGTGACGACCCTGGCCGACTGGTAGCGTGCCTTCGTATCGCTGATTGAGATCGATCGCCTTGGCTGTTTCAAAAGTGTTACCCGTATTGTTACCAGTGGCCTCTGCTCGGTTGGCAACCAAAGTAGTAGCGGAGAGTGCCAAAAAGCACACCCACAGGTGTCGGTACCTATTGAATTTAGTCATCGGTGGGGAAATTATAAGAGGGCACGACTGACATTTTCCAAAGTGCCGAATCGTATCACAGCTACCGCCAGAAGCTCGGTTCAATACCCGCTCCAGCAATATACTACTGAGTAATCCTCTTTTCGCCAGATATGGGGCGGTTTCGGGATAAAAGGAAATCTATTGGGACTGTGGTGAAAATTTTTCAGCAAAAAGCCGCCTTCTGAGGCGGCTTTTTGCTAGACCAGCTAGGGCTGCTCTCAAGCAGAGCGTGAACTATCGTTAAAGTTAAACATTTGGACGATCGCCCGCGCTTCTAGCGGCGACATCTTATTCACTTTCGACATCGGCTGGCGAGAATCGGTAATCAGCCAATCTAGGGCAGCTGCTTGCAGGTCGATCGTGTTGCCGGTTTTGTCTACGCAGTAGCGACCAAACACCAGTTTGTCCATGAGGCAAACATCGCTGCCGATGCGAGAATATTCAAACACCACGCTGTTATCGATGAGTGCGCCGCTACAAATGTGGCAGTTGCGACCAATCATCGAGGGGCCAATAATGGTGGCACCATCTTCAATTTTGGTCATCGCCCCGATGTATACTGGGCCTTCGATGTTTACTTTGTCCCAGTTAACCGAAACGTTGAGACCAGTGTAAATTCCCGGTCTGACCTGGTTGCCAGGAATCTTCACGTTGTTCACGTAGCCCATCAAAACGCTGCGAATAGCTTGCCAGTAATCGGGCACCTTGCCGATATCCACCCATTGGAAATCCATAGAAATGCCATAGAAAGGTGCGCCCATTTCAACTAATTTGGGAAACAGTTGGCTACCGATGTCATATTCCTCATTAGAGGGAATGTAATCGAAGATTTCTGGTTCAAATATATAGATCCCGGTATTGATATCACAGCTGAGAGCTTCTTCGACGGAAGGCTTTTCTTGGAATGCCTGGATTCGACCATCTTTATCTGTAACCACCACCCCATAGCTAGAAACTTCTTGCTTGGGAACAGACTTCATTACTACTGTGGCCAGCGAGCCTTTCTCTCGATGCCATTTTACCGCAGCAGTCAAATCTAAATCAATTAAGGCATCGCCACATAGTACGACAAAAGTATCATCAAAAAAGGGTGCAAAGTCTTGGATCCGCTTCATACCTCCTGCCGAACCCATGGCCTTACCCACCAGTTCACCGCGACCACCGATCGAACCCTCAAAAGAGTAGCCAATGTTTACGCCGAAACGCTGGCCATCATGAAAGTAACTTTCGATTTCTTGCGCCAAATGGCTGACGTTGACCATAATATCTGTGAAGTCATGCTCACGCAGCAGGTCTACCAAAAACTCCATTACCGGTTTTTGTAAGATCGGAATCAGTGGTTTAGGAATGGTATAAGTAATCGGTTGCACCCGGGTACCCTTCCCTGCCGCCAGAATCATTGCTTTCATAATATTTTGTGTATTTTGTTGGTTAAACATCCCTTACGGTCTTACTCTAACCTATCTGCCAAGATAGAAAAAGTTACATTAGGCTCATTTTTACCAGTAAATTTTGCTGAAAGTGAGAGGGAGTCATGCTAAGAAAAAAATACAATTGTGTTCAAGACTACTGTAAATCTTTAAAGTTCTTAACTAAAAAGCGGTAAGATTCGCACTCTGGTGATATTAAAACCACATCGATCGATAAGTGATTGTTATCAATGCTGCTTGCCCGAACTCTTTGTTCCATGAGTGAAATTATTGGTTTGCTGGGATTCACTAAATTGATCGACTGTCCCATCCCGGAACTGTCCACCTCTATAATATTCTCTGACCCTGTTCAATAATTTAGTTGATGAGCGCAGAACCCGAAACCAACAGCCTCCCAGAAAACCTCCCAGACACTCTCCCAGAAAACATCCCGGCCGAGACTCCTGACTCTGCCGCCCAAAACTTTGCAGATCAAGATGTTCAGTTCTGGGAGCCGCCAGATGATCTGGCCACCAAGGAATCATCAGAGGAATCAGCGCTGGCGACTACTGATGCCGATGTAGAACTTTCGGAGCCAACAGAAGCCGAAATTCTAGCACCAGAAGACATAGAACTAGAAGCGGATCCAGATCTACCCCATGAATTAGAGATGTCTTTCTTCGATCATCTAGAGGAGCTGCGCACCCGAATTTTTTATGCTCTAATTGCCGTGGTGGTTGGAGCCTTGGGGTGTTTTACAGTGGTGCGGCAATTGGTAGCACTGCTGGAGGTACCAGCCCAAGGAGTCAAGTTTTTGCAGCTTACCCCGGGCGAATACTTCTTTGTCTCGATTAAGGTGGCCGGATACGGCGGGATTTTGGTGGCTACTCCGGTGATTTTGTATCAGGTGATTCAATTTGTCTTGCCGGGATTAACTAAGCGGGAGCGACGCTTGGTGCTGCCAGTGGTGGTGGGATCTAGCTTTTTGTTTGTGGGTGGTTTGCTGTTTGCTTACTATTTACTGATTCCAGCGGCTTTGAATTTTCTGGTTAGCTATGGAGCTGATGTGGTAGAACAGTTCTGGTCGATCGAGCGCTATTTTGAGTTCATTCTAGTATTACTGTTGGCCACAGGACTGGTCTTCCAGGTACCAGTGGTACAAATTTTGTTAGCCTTGCTGGGCATTGTCACCTCTGGCCAAATGCTCAAAAGCTGGCGGACTGTGGTGGTATCGGCCATGGTAGCTGGAGCTGTCATTACACCTTCAACTGATCCCATCACCCAAAGCTTGTTAGCTGGAGCCATTTTAGGCTTGTATTTTGGCGGTGTAGGTTGTGTGAAGCTTTTGGGTAAATAGCTCCGAATTTACACTGAGATCTGTGCAGATTGGTCTGTTGGTGGGTATTACTACAAGAGGAGGAATGTTAAAAATATCCTCGCTTTTACTCTCATGATCACCGCAGGTGCAGCGGAGCTATCGCTAATGCAAGTTTGGCAAAATAACCAAGAAATCAAAAACGGCAGGTTTCGCATCCAAAAAGTTTTGGGAGCGGGTGGCTTTGGAGTGACTTATTTAGCCTTAGAACATATTTTTGAGTCGGCTGTTTCTACTATGCGGGAGAGACAAGTTGTAATCAAAACACTCAACCATCTCCAGCAAAATCGTGACGATTTCACTGAACGGCAAGAGCGGTTCGTTAATGAAGCGATGATTCTGAAAGGCTGTCAACACACCCATATTGTCCAGGTGTATGAGCTAATCCAAGAGGATGGGCTATGGGGCATGGTAATGGAATACATCGAAGGCGAAGAACTCGCCCACTATGCCGATGAAAGCGGCCAAATGCCTGAAGAAGAGGCTTTGGTTTATATCAATCAAATTAGCAAGGCCATCACCTATTGCCACGAACAAGGGTTTTTACACCGAGACATTAAGCCCCACAATATTTTATTGCGACAAAAAACAAAGCAAGCTGTATTGATTGACTTTGGGTTGGCTGTGGTGAATAACAATGCCGATACCACCAATGTCACCACCGCTGGCTATGCACCACCAGAGCAATACCAAGTAGGCGAATCAGGACTCTACTCTGATGTATATGCGCTGGCAGCTACTTGTTACCACCTGCTGACGGCTCAAGTACCAATCCCGGCGAATTTTCGCAGCTATGTGGATATGCCAGCTCCCCAGCACTTTAATGCGATGGTCAGCGATCGGGTGAACGAAGCAATTTTAACTGGCATGGCACAGAATCCAGCAGAACGTCCCCAAACAATGGCCGAGTTTCGGCGGCTACTGGGCTTCGATGATCAATCTAAGTTAGAAGAACAGCGACCTCCCCTCCACAGCTACCCAGAAATTGATAAAGATTGGCAGACCACGATCGGAGGAGTTACCCGTTTTAGTGAAGTAGAAATGATTTGTACAGCAGTAGATTCTACCCCGGTACTCCAGAAAACCATCATTCGATCGGGTAGCTTTTGGCGTGGGAAGAATATCGAGTTAGATATGGTGGAAATTGAGGGCGGTGATTTCTTTATGGGTAGCAACGATGCTGGTAGCCTCAGTCGGGAAAGCCCTCAACATTTAGTGACGATTGCGCCTTTTCAGATCAGTAAATTTCCGATCACTCAAGAACAGTATTTCGCGGTGATCGATCACAACCCAGCCCATTTTCGTGGTAATCGACTGCCTATAGAAAATATCTCTTGGTATGATGCCATGAGTTTTTGTACTCAACTCTCGGAACGGTTAGGCCAAATTTATCGTTTGCCGACTGAAGCCGAATGGGAATACTCCTGTCGTGCTCGCACCTCAACGCCATTTTCTTTTGGCACACATCTCTATCCTAATTTGGCTAACTACGATAGTAGTATGAAAAGTAGTAAATTTTCAGCCAATTTAATTCGGCGTAGCACTAGCTTTGTAGATATCTTTCCGGCGAACCTTTTTGGTCTCCACGACCTGCATGGTAATGTCTGGGAGTGGTGTGCAGACTATCAACACGATGACTATATGGGCGCTCCTAGTGATGGTAGTGCTTGGCGAGTTGATGGTGATCCTAGTCAATGTATTCTGCGTGGTGGTGCTTGGGGTTGTAGTCCACAAGTTTGTCGATCAACATCTCGTCATTGGGCACCAACGAATTATCGCAGCAATAAAATTGGCTTTCGGGTAGTCTGTGACCTAAAAGACATAAAATAGTAGATTGAGCCTGATGGATTGTTGTTTATGCCAGCCAAAATTGTCTTAACTATTACCCAAGGCCAACTCTCGGGCACTCAGTATGTGTATGAAGACCGAGAAGTTTGCACCATTGGCCGTCATAAAGATTGTAATGTGCGGTTGCCTAGCGATGCAGCCCATGCCCAGGTATCTCGGTATCACTGCTTACTAGATATCAATCCGCCCTTTATTCGGGTCAGAGATCTGGGCAGTGGCAATGGTACTTATGTAAATGGTCAGCGAGTTGGATCCCAACAAAAATCTGCCAATCAAGGTGCTGAAGGGTTAGAACGAGATTTGGTAGATGGCGATTTACTACAAATCGGTTTCACTGCTTTTGAGGTGAAAATCGAAGATACAGGCAGTGCTTCGAGTGTATTGTCTCGATCGAAGTTTGTGCCCCCCGATAATCGTCAAGCTGCCAATGATTTATTGAGTCTGGCCGCTGGCGATCACCCTTCTTTGGCCGGAATTCGGGGCTATACAATTGTCAAGTTGCTCGGTGCCGGTAAATGTGGAGCGGTGTATTTAGCTCAGAACGATCGCACCGAAGAAATGGTGGCATTAAAAGTAATGCTGCCTCAAATCGCCGTGAACGATCGAGCGGTTAAAATGTTCATTCGCGAGATGGCCAATACCCAGTCATTACGTCATCCTAATGTGGTACGAACTATTGACTATGGAGAAGCTAAGAATATTTTTTACTTTACGATGGAATGCTGTCATGAAGGTAGTGTTGCTGATTTTATCGTTAGCCAAGGTGGCAAGATTCCATTAAAAATAGCGATTTCTATTACGCTTCAGGTTTTAGCTGGTTTGGAATATACCCATAATGCGGTGCTGCCAGCGATCCGGCTAGCTGATGGTTCGATCGGAGAAGGTCAAGGGTTGGTACATCGAGATCTCAAACCGGCCAATATTTTCTTGCAACGAAATGGTGATAAAACCCTGGCAAAAATTGGTGATTATGGTTTGGCTAAGGCTTTTGAACTAGCAGGGATGAGCGGTCAAACCATGACTGGTCAAGGCGGTGTGATGGGTACACCGAGTTATATGTCTCGGCAACAATTGCTGAATACCAAATATGTGCAGCCTGCTGTAGATGTATGGGCAACAGCAGCTTGTCTCTACAATATGCTGACGGGTGTACCTCCTCGTAAGTTTGGCAAACGCGATCCGCTTCAGGTGATTTTGCAAGACGGAGCCGTGCCAATTTTAGAGCGCGACCCCAGTATTCCTAAGTCTTTGGCAGAGGTGATTGATCGGGCACTATGGGAAGATCCGAATAATCACCACGATATTTTTTATAAACGGGCGATCGATTTTCGCAATGCTTTAGCTGAGGCTCTGACTCAATAGCGATCAATGTCTCAATTTCGATCCGCAGAAATCGATGAATTCAATGTTAACCATCGTTATTAAAAACGTTGACCGTAGGGGCGTGGCCTTGTGCCCGC
>JANOXZ010000805.1:0-5019 GCA_031418695.1 Synechococcales cyanobacterium VAR_35_metabat_10 | reverse complement strand
GGTCATTTACCAAAACCCAGTGATAATTTCTAGCCAACTTATTCGTAACGCTGTTCGTGGTCTGCGGCAAGATAAACTTCACGAACGTTGTAGTGATTCCGTTCATTCGAGAAACCATCCGTTCATTCATCCAGGCTGATCGATCCCCAGAACCAAAGCACCTGTAGAATCCCTCATTATCCCCAATTTCACAAGACTGCCAAGGAGTCAGTGAATTGGCAGTGAGCCATTGATTGCTGTTGAGGTCAATGAGTTGCCGATAGTACCCAGGCGGGTGATCGATCGCTCTGGGATCAGGGGTTTTGTTGAGGGCGATCGGGGTTCTAAGGGGTTTGAGGATCGATCACCGCACCTATTAATCTGCTGAAATGGTCGTTAAGTGGCACTAGCATCAAGATCGCCCCAGCTAGATAAATAAGCTAGGAGACACTTTAAAGATCTCACCTATTTTTTTAGCCTGAACTTTGCTAATAGTTCGACTACCATTTACCACTTCAGATACTACTCCCTTGCTACCAATAATGCCAACTAAATCAACTTGTTTAGTCCCACTGGCAGTCATAATATGCTGCAAAATCTCGTGAGGTGCAGATTCCCCCCAGTCGTCTAAGTTGTAGTGTTGAGATTCATAGTCTTCGATTAGTTTTACTACTAATCGAAACAGAGCCGTTTCTTCTGGGGTGCGCAGATTTTTTTTTGTGAGCAGATTTTCTGCTACTGCTAAAAACTGCCTATACTCAGCTTCAGTTTCAATTACTTTTGGACTGATTGCTGCTGTTGCCCACAGTTGCAGGTAGCTATCTTGATTAATAGTGAGGGTCATTTTTCCACTGCTCCTTATCATATTCGGCGTGAGTTAAAAAATACTTGTAGTAGACCACTTGTTCCTCATAGTCGATCGAGACAATCAGACGATATTTGTTACCCTTGATGTTAAAGACAGTGAAGTTACCCACGGCTTCTGCATCTCGATATGTGGCCTGAACATCAATTAAGTTCTGCCACTCGGCTGTTTTTACGATGTCGAACCATTCCTTGAGCTGTTTTCGGACATCAGGATATGGGACAGCATCTTGACGCAGATTGCTAATGGTAATTAAGTGCATGTTCCATTCATCTGCTTGTGTTTCTAGGTTCTCATATAGAGAACTAATTGTCAATATTTGGTCTTGAGTTACATGTCTCACCCCACTCCATCATCAAGACCGATCGATCCCCAAAACCAAAATCCCATCACGCAGATAAAACCCCTCGTCATCCCCACCCCTACTACGTTCCAGAAAACACCCAGTATCACCCAACAGCAGTCCTAGCCACAAATCCAACAAAGACAACCGCGATCGCCTCTGCAAATCCAGTAGCGAAATCGCCCCAACCTTGGCCATCACCTTCCGTATCTTAGCCGCCCACCCCGGAATATCCTCACTGTGGGCATTGCTCAAAATCTGCTTGATCGCCTCAATTTTATGCAGCTCGTCAGCAACCAACTGATCGGCCTCCGAACCCAGCTTAATCACTGACTGCCGCTCCTCTGGGTAGTAATGCTCCGACTCCAAATACAAGTGATCATCGTTCAGAACAAAAGTTCGCAGATACAAATGCGCCCACAGCTCATCATCAATCACCGGCTCCACTTCCGGCAAATAAGCCGCCGCAATCTCAGCCAGCATCATTTCCGCCTTCGATCGAAAGATTTCACCAATTTCCCCGATCGCTCTGGCACCATCGACCAGATCCAATCCCTCTAGGGAGGCACAAAGCAGCATTCAGTTCAGTAGAGAGGGAGCGAGTAAAAAGGTATATGCCAGCCGCCTAACGGTTGTGGGACTCAGACTTGTAAACTTAAGAAGTTGAGTAAGCCCATCCTTAGATGGCTCTGAAGCTATGGAATTTGAATTTGATCATCTCTTTATCTTTACCGACGTTGGTGCTTATGAGGCTGATCGTCTAGTATCACTCGGTTTGGTGGAAGGAACCTCTAATATTCATCATGGGCAAGGGACAGCCAATCGCCGTTTCTTTTTTCATAATGCAAAGTTGGAGTTGTTGTGGGTTCACGATCTAGAAGAGGCAAAGTCTGAGCTAATTTATCCAACTCGTCTTTGGGAGCGATGGGAGAATCGGAATGATGGGGTCTGTCCATTCGGCATCTGTCTACGTCCAGCCATAGGTTTTGGTAATAAAGTTGCCTTTTCCAGTTGGGCATACCACCCACCTTATTTGCCTAAAACAATGAGTATTGAGGTAGGAAAGAATAGTGATGTGTTGACTGAGCCATGGCTGTTCCAGACTCCATTCGGTCAACGTCCAGATCAATATCCTATTGAAAAGTTACAACCTCTCGATCATGATATTGGTTTACGCGAAATTACTCGTTTAGAGTTAGTCAGTCCTGCTGCAAGTAATTTGTCACCCGAACTTCAATCAGTAGTTAATACAAAGCAGATAAAGCTACGGGTAGGAGCAGAGTACTGTGTAGAACTCGGGTTTGATGGAGAAGTACAGGGGAAACAGGTAGATTTCCGACCTTGGTTGCCACTTGTTATGAGTTGGTAGCGTCACTACTTAACAAGTCACTACATCGGAGCAATAAGGTTATCTGCATCCGATGAGCTTGAGCATTATGCCAATCAGACCCCTCCACCATCAAAAAAAGGCCTGACACATTGAACTTTCCTCGAAGTTTGATCGATCATCATTCATCAAGGCCGATCGCCTTTGGCGCAATCGAAGCGATCGATTCCCAGAACCAAAACCCCACCGCGCCCATAGAATCCCTCGTCATCATTAATTCCGCCGTGCTGCAACAGAGTCAGTGAATTGGCGGTGAGCGATCGCTGTTGGAGTTGGTGAGTTGCCTGTGGTGCCGAGGCAGGTGATCGATCACTTTGGGGTCTTGGGGGCTGTTGAGGGCGATCGGGGTTCTGAGGGGTTTGGGGTTCGATCAGCTATGGTGCAAGGGAAGTCATTGCCCCGCTTGCTTCTCCGCCGCCAGTGATGGTGGGAATTTCAGTGAGCGCCGAGGGCTGATTGCACTTGTTGGGGGTCACGGAGACCACGTTTTAGCGATGATTTCCTGTAGCCGCAGAGATGGCGAAAACGAAGTCTCCCTGACCCCCTCGATTGTGATGAGCGTAATGAGTTGGCGGAATTCAGGCTTCCAATGCAGTCAGGGTAAGCTCTAGACCATTTGGCTGACAGTATTTGAGAAGTTATTGGAGTTCTAAGTTACCCACTGATTTGCTATACTTTGATTGCTGGGTTATCGGCGGCTATGGTGCTGGCAGAGCCGAAAGATGGAGATCTGATGATATTTGCAGTGATTGTTGGTGGCATGGCACCAATAGTTTCTGTGATGGTTTCATCGACATTGGTTAGTTCTTTCTCTGGTTTTGTTACTCAATCCGCTTATTCAGCTCAAAATCATGGCGTGAATGCGGGTCTGACGACTGCGGCAGCATCGAATAATAACCTTAAGAGTAACAAGGGTAATCGTGGAGGTGGAAATAAGTAGCTAAACTTCCAGGTTAAAACAAAGTAGAACAATCTGATGACATGAATAAATTAACATCACCTGTTTACATAGCTCAAACGATATTTTTATCCTCATTGATAGCAAGTGTAGGATTTCTATCTTTACCTTCGCTATCAGTGGCAGAAGAAGTTTATAGAAACTGTGCCCAGTTACAAAAACATTTGAATGAAAATAATCCAGGACTGATAGTTAAAGGTTTTGAAAGAGTTAAAATGAGGCGGCGAAACATAGATCAGTTTCAACAATCATATATGGTTTTTTGCAATGGTGGCATTGTAATAGATAGGAGAGAAGGGGAAGGGACAATGTGTCGTGGACACATAGCATATTATTTCTCCTACATCAGAAACGATGAAGATCACATTGCATCTTGGGGAATAACAGATGGATCACCAAATGAATATAAAACCGGCAAAGAAAAATATTGTCGGCGGATAAAGTAGCTCTTTGTCGATTCAGAATTTTTTGATAATAACTTAGGTTTTAAAATGATTTTTTTTATTTTCCCATATTTATTGATAATGAGTGCCATCACCGCGATAGCTTCGCTTATAAAATGGCACTGCGTAATGATTCTCGGAAACAATGCAATAGAGAGAACAGAACGTAAAATGCCGCCACCGGAGTAGTTGAAATTGAATAAGCCCAAGAATTTTGATGACATGATCTGTTGAGCCTCAAACACTGAGATTCCTAAGTTTTTCTGACTTCAACTCAAGCTACAAAGAGAAATCTCACTAGTCTAATCTTTCGAAGTAGTAAGTGATAGGCAACGTAGTAGGCGACAAGCCCATCAAACAAGCATTCTCTTCCTGCGTTTCCAAGACTGTCATACATTTAGACGAAAAGTTGTCATAGCAGTTTTTGGCAATAAATTCAGGGCTTTCAGCACGTGGATTGTGGGTGCAAACACCCTGAGTATCGAATCGACAACCGTGATAACTACATACTAAGGTTTCTGTCAGATTGTCGATGTAGCCTGTTCCCAATGGTCCTTTACAATGAGGACACTCGTCAATAAAAACACTATATTTTGTCGATAAATATGGTTTCCATACAACAATCCTCTCACCTAAGAAATTAAAGGTGTTTATCTTGTTAGGTTTAAGGTCTTTAATTCGTGAGATAATTGACCAATAATGTTGGTGATAGGTAACTGACGCATTTATCATTTTTTGGTTCCTAAAACTAATAGATTATTTTCATTGTTTGTACTAAAATTCTTTTCATGTTCATTATTATCTCTGGATCATCACAAAGAAATCTTTGCAGTTAGCACAGTTCCCTGTGGGGTTTACCGCACATTGCAAATGATGCGAGTGGGCATTGTACATACAATTATTGCTAGCGAACTCTTGAGCTGTACGCTCTCTTCCACTCCTCGAAGGGTAGCGAATTAATGTTGGAAATTCATTTATGAAAACTATCTGAGAATGAGTCATGGTGAAGTTGGGGTTTAGTTATATTTTAAAAGATTTTTTGGA
>JANOXZ010000804.1:0-2248 GCA_031418695.1 Synechococcales cyanobacterium VAR_35_metabat_10 | reverse complement strand
AGTTGAGAGTAGAGAGTTGAGGATCTGTAGGGGCGGGTTTACGAGATCGATAAAGTTAGTAAAAGGGATATAGAGCGAAACCCTCACAACCCCACAAGTAATACGTAATTCATTACCCGCTCAACCCCACAAATCACTCATAATTTATTGATATTTCTTGCCCCATGATTGGAGCCAGTTAATGGTAAATAGCATTACCAATGATATAGTCAACAAAACTGTACCGATTACAGTTGCACCGGCGAGATCGTAGTTTTCTAATTTCTGGAAAATTAGTACAGAGGCAATTAGATCTTTAAAGGGCATATTTGATGCGACGATAACGATCGAACCATACTCACCGACTGCGCGGGAAAAACCTAATGTTGTCCCTGTCAAAATTGCCGGAATTAATGGTGGAAATAATACTTTCCAGAATGTTGTCTGTCTAGATGCCCCCAAACTCCACGCGGCTTCTTCGATTTCTACTTCCATCTCTTGCAAGACTGGCTGGAGCGTTCGCACGACGAAAGGTAATGAGATGAACAACATCGCTAGTCCTACCCCCAGCCGCGTAAACGAAACTTTGATCCCCAAGGGCATCAACATACTGCCAATCCAGCCCTTGGGACTATAAATAGTCGCCAGTGTCAATCCAGCGACTGAAGTGGGGAGGGCAAAAGGCAAGTCGATAACACCATCAATCACTCGTTTGAAGGGGAAATCATAGCGGACTAATACCCAGGCAATGAGTGTCCCAAATACGCCATTGACAAGTGCCGCCATCGCCGCCGTTACAAAAGTCACTTCGTAGGCGGATAAAGCAATCGGACTAGTGGCAATTTTCCAAAAATCTGCCCAGCCAACCGTACTCGCCTTACTAAATAGAGCCAAAACTGGCAACACCAGCATGAAAGTCAGATAGCCTAGTGTCACCCGCCAGGGAATTGAGAGATTGGTAATCGCCCTATATAATAAGTTACCTCGGGGTTCAGCTAGTTTAATAATTTTCATATGAGTTTAAAGCAACAAAACTGGTTTCAAATCGCCTTTAGGGTTAGGGATTCAGTGATTCCGACCATTCTCAGTCAAGTTTTTCTCTGCGGTACTTTTGGTTTATTCATTTCAATTTTAGCTTATTATCAAGTACCTGTTTCTGCCAAAGTATTGGGTGGAGTCGTCCCGAGTATCGTGCTGGGTCTATTATTAGTATTCCGAACAAATACTGCCTACGAGCGATTTTGGGAAGGTCGAAAAGCTTGGGGCAGTATCGTTAATATTATTCGTAATTTATCAAGATTGATTTGGGTTGCCATTGGCGAAAACGATCCGATTCATCGGTATGAAAAAGAGCAGGTTTTAAAATTATTGGTAGCATTTGCTGTCGCCACCAAATTGCACTTACGATCGCAGCCGGTGAACGAGCAGATTGCAGCTCTTGTTTCACCATTGCAGTTTGCCAAACTTCAGCAGATGAATAATCCACCCTTGGAGATTGTCTTCTGGATTAGTGATTATCTTCAGGCGCAACAAGAGCGGGGACAGATTAGCCTCTATCAAATGAATGAGCTGCAAAACACTCTCAATGGGCTGGTAGATACTCTCGGTGCTTGCGAGCGCATTCTGCGAACGCCGATGCCATTAGCTTATGCTATTCACCTCAAACAATTATTATTGATTTACTGCGTACTTCTACCTTTTCAAATGGTTGATGACCTCAAGTGGTGGACGGCAGTCGCCACAGCCTTAGTTAGTTTTACACTATTTGGGATTGAAGCGATCGGCGTGGAGATCGAAAATCCCTTTGGTAGCGACCCGAATGACTTACCCCTGGATGCGATTTGTAATACGATCGAGCGGAATATCGCCGATCTAATTAGCATCGAACCTCATTATCGCCGATCGGGGATCTATGGGGGTAATTTGGGTGAGCAATTGAATTAGGAGTTGAGAGTTGAGGATCTGTAGGGGCGGGTTTATGTAACTAATTAGGTTAGAACTAGAGATTTAGAACAAAACCCGCCCACCCCCACCAGAAATTTTAATCTGCTTAATAGTTGAGAGTTGGGAGATGGGAGTTGGGAGTTGGGAGTTAGCAGTCGTATGGTGGGCAGTGCCCATCATCAGGGTTTGGAGGTATTCTCGTCTCGTCAATATTTATAGTGCCCTAACTGACTCAAATATTTAACTAGTGCAAATTTACTAAAAAGCCTTGACAGCCATCTATGGCTAAGGTACAATAGTACTACGCTAGTAAATCGAAATGAGC
>JANOXZ010000803.1:0-3487 GCA_031418695.1 Synechococcales cyanobacterium VAR_35_metabat_10 | reverse complement strand
TGGCTAGCCGTAAGCATAATTGCCCCATCACATTCAAATCCGGTGGTAATAGTACTCATAAACATCGCCGGAGTTGAAGCCATCCCAAAATCATTTACTTGACTGCCGGTAGAAGTAATTCCATCAATGACAGCCTGCATAATTATCGGGCCAGACAGGCGACTATCGCGCCCTACGCCAATTGTCAGTTGATTATTTGGTTTATTGATCTTTTGTGATAGCCAGCTAACTAAGGCTTGGCCAAGAATTCTGGCGATTTCAGGGGTGAGGTTAACATGTTCATTTGGCACCCCATCAATGGCAATACCTCGAATATCTGAACCGTTTTGTAGCTTGTTCCAATTGAAATCTTGCTTGATCGGCATATTGTGTTACCCCTGTGATTCACTCTATAGCAGCTAAAATACCTCAAAATGGGCACAATCATTCAACAGAGTCTTGATTTGACCTTGTTTCAATACATTAGGCAATCCGGCAGGGATATTGATCGATGGAGCGGTGTAACCACCTAATTAAGACTTCCCTTAAACAGCTTTTTTATACCAGCAAAAGATGTTGCACTTCAGATTTGAATTGGCCGTTTTTTAATTAGTGGATTTACCCGTCGAAATAATGTGAATATCGACATTCCTGAGCAGCCGTAAGATTTTTTGCACTAAAGAACCATGCCATAAAATTTGCCAACGGGATTTTTGACTTTCACCGATTACAATTTGGGTGATGTAATATTTTTGAGCCGTATAAGCAATTGCTTTAATCACATTGCAATCTGGCACGCGCAGAAATTCTCCGTTAAACTCCTGACAGAGCCGTTCACAATTTTCAATGTGCAAGCTTTCTTCTTTAGTTAAGAACCGATCGGGATCAATTACGAACAGCACATAAAATTGAGCGTGCATATATCCAGCAATCCGCGCCCCTCGACGCAGCAGTTGTAAAGAATTGGGGTAAGTAGAAACACACACTAGCACTCGTTCGTGGACATTACAAAATGTCTGTGCTGCTGCACCATTGGATTGCTCAGTGTCTTCGATATTATCGGCCACTTCCCGTAAAGCTAACTCGCGCAAAGCTACTAAGTTACGCCGCTGAAAGAAATTACTCAAGGACTGGTCTATTTTGGCTGGTGCATAAATTTTGCCATCTCGCAGTCGCTCCTGCAAAGTCTCGGGAGTGACATCTACCACCACTACTTCATCAGCATCTTCAAGAACTCGATCGGGGATGCGTTCTCGCACCACCACGCCAGTAAGCTGAGCAACAGTATCATTCAGGCTTTCTAGATGTTGAATATTTACTGTGGAATAAACGTCTATTCCGGCATTCAAAATTTCCTCTACATCCTGGTAACGTTTTTCGCGGGCAGAGCCGGGAATATTAGTATGAGCTAGCTCATCTACTAATACAAGCTGTGGCTGACGATGAAGAATTGCAGCCAGATCCATTTCAGTGAGGGTCGTTCCTTGCCAGGTGATCTGCTGGCGAGGAATTTGCTCAAGACCGATCGATTTAGCAACGGTCTCAGCCCGGTTATGGGTTTCTAGTAAGCCAATCAGCACATCAATTCCAGCCGCTAAGAGCCGGTGGCCTTCTTCTAGCATCCGATAGGTTTTACCTACCCCCGGACTCATACCAATGAATATTTTATGTTTGCCGCGATGATTCATCTGCATTACCCGCGAGAGCTGACTAAAGCATCCAAAGCCAAGTTCAGTTTCAGCACATTCACACCGGGTTCACCAAAAATCCCCAGAAAGCGCTGGTCGGTGTTTTGCTGAATTAGAGTCGTTAACTTTTCGGTTGGGAGTTGGCGGACTTTGGAAACTCGTGAAATTTGGGCGATTGCAGATTCAGGAGTAATGTGAGGATCAAGACTAGAGCCAGAGGTATAAATAAGATCAGCAGTGGGTTTAATGCCAGCCTGTTGCAATCTAGGTAAATCACCGGCGATCGCCTTGCTGGGGTCAGGGTCGCTCTTTCCTTTAATGCGATCGAGCAGCGCCGGATTGCTAGGAGCTAAATTGCTGGCTCCAGAAACACCGGTTTTTAGTATGCCTGCCTCGTCTTTTTTAGGATCGGCGGTGCTGTAGCTAGTGGAGCTGGGACGACTGTTGAAATACTTATCACTAGTAAATGGCTGACCAATTAAAGCCGAGCCAACAATTTGCCCTTGGGCATTTTTCAACAGACTACCGTTGGCCTGGTAGGGAAAGGCAATTTGGCTGATTCCGAGGATGGTAAAGGGATAAATCACAGCGACCAAGACCCAAAGAACTAAGGTCGATCGAATAGCTCTACTAATTTCGCGGATAGGATTCATAATTTAAAATCTCTCGGGTTGAAACATTACAACAAACAAATAGCCAGAAAGAATGATTGAGAGTAGTATCAACAGACCAAGGGCAGTGGCCTGATACGGTGCAAAGACATTATTGTCAGTGGCGGCTAGCACGGTGGAAGCCAAAGCTAAGTTTAGAAACACCGCCCAAAATAAATATGCGGGATGCTTGCGTCCAGCTCGCCAAAGTTTGTGCAAATTATTGGAGATCATGGGATTCATAGTTAGGTGATAGGAATTAGGATATCGATAATTTTGATGGCAATAAATGGCGCGATGACACCCCCCAAGCCATAGATCAAAATATTCCTTTTTAAAAGTTGATCGGCAGTTAAAGGGCGAAATTTAACACCGTTGAGTGCCAGCGGAATCAAGGCGGGAATGATGAGGGCATTGTAGATCAACGCATCTAAGATGGCAGACTGGGGGCTTTTTAGACCCATGATATTAAGTGATTCAATGCCTGCGGCGGCAAAGATCGTGGGAATGATTGCAAAGTATTTGGCAATATCGTTAGCGATCGAGAAGGTAGTTAAAGCCCCTCGGGTAATTAAAAGCTGTTTACCGATCGCCACTAAATCAATGAGTTTAGTGGGGTCAGAATCTAGATCCACCATGTTGGCGGCTTCTTTAGCAGCCTGAGTACCGGAGTTCATTGCTACCCCCACATTAGCCTGGGCTAGGGCTGGGGCATCATTGGTGCCATCCCCAGTCATGGCCACCAATTTTCCTTGAGCCTGCTCTCGCCGAATCACCTCAATTTTGTCTTCGGGGGTAGCCTCGGCAATAAAATCATCGACCCCTGCTTCTTGGGCAATTACTGAGGCTGTAATACTGTTGTCACCGGTTAGCATAATAGTTTTTACTCCCATGCGGCGGAGCTGATCAAATCTCTCTTTCAAGCCAGTTTTTACAATATCTTTGAGGTAAATCACCCCATATAAATCACCGTTTTGGCAGATTCCTAAAGGAGTACCACCCAGCCGAGAAACCCACTCATAAGCTTCATCAAATTCAGGTGGAATATGGCCACCTCGTGAACGAACAAAGCCTCGAATTGCGTCGATCGCTCCTTTGCGTAACTCTACTCCCTGGGGCGAATCGGTGCCGCTCATGCGGGTGCGTGCCGAGAAATCAATGCCGATCGCC
>JANOXZ010000802.1:0-4830 GCA_031418695.1 Synechococcales cyanobacterium VAR_35_metabat_10 | reverse complement strand
TATCTCAGGAATGATTCAAGAATTTATCGAAGAATTGATTCCCCGCTTCACCCAGCCCCCCATCCAACAAACCCTCCGTATCCCCCTCCTAGCCCTCTACAAAGAATCCAACGTCATCACCGAACTCGGAGCCGCCCTCGTCAACACCCTCCACCTCATAGTTGACCACACCAACAGCGACCACAACGACACTGAATGGCTATCACAAAGGTGCACCAGCAGCCTCGGCACCGCACCCGCTATGGAACTGCCATTAAGGTTAATGAGTACGGCGATCGAGTACAAAAAAGACCCCAGTAAACGTCAGCGCCTGTGGCTCAACCTCCCTAGCGAAGAACGTCCCATCCTGGACAAAGCCCTCAAACTTTTAGATTAAAATGGTTAGATAGTTCCCCATTGCGATCAAATCCCTTGTTTCCTCAGCAAATTATAGAAGAGCTGCTCAGTGTCGCTCATGTCCAAGCAATAGCGGCCAAAGTTGGGGTCAGCATTGCTACATTCGATAGAGATCATGGCGTTGATGGTCATTTTCGACAAATTACCGTCATCGAAAACCGCAGATACGCTTGTGGCTATGGTCTAGATTTTCAGCTCAAAGCCTCGATCAACTGCAAGATCGAACCATCTCACATTCGATATGATTTGGAGTCAAAGACTTACAATGACTTAATCAGAAGAGATCTGAGTCGAGATACTATTCCTTGCATTTTGTTGCTAAAGGTTTTACCTAAAGACAAAGATAGCTGGTTGAGTGATAATGAGGATGGCCTCTTTTTAGGTGGGGCTTGCTATTGGGCACATATTCGAGGAGAACTCAGTTCTAATAAAGAATCTGTTAGAATCCGAATACCCAAGACCCAGCAGCTTACCCCCGATACTCTTTTGAGACTATTAGATGCTGCTCATAACTATGCAAATAATGGAGTATGGATATGTCAATAATTAACACTAAAATAGTTGAAGATTCCAAACTATCCGTGAATGATATGGCTTACTATCTTCGTCAACATAGTTGGCAAGAGTTACCAGGCCAGAATGAGCATCTAGTGGTTTTTCAAGGAATCAATGATGATTTTGGTCGCCCTTTGCTGTTGGTACTGCCTCGTAAAGAGGGTACTGGTGACGAGTTGCGTCATTTGGCAATAGCATTGGAGATGATTGCTTTTCTCAACAACTGTTCTTTGGAAAGTGCCCTAACTCAGATTCAGGATTTTGCTAGCAATTATGAATTAGCTCTAGAGCCAGTATCGGCTGGAAGTTAGGCATCTTTTGCTAGATAAGTTAAAATCCCTAACACTCGATCGACTGGCGGAATCGGGTAATCTGCCAGATCTACCGACACCGTAGTACCTTACAACTGCAAAAATCTCCAATTACTGCCGGTTGTGACTGTGCCATAAATACTGCGAATTGCCGAACCATTCATTTCATTAAATCTTTGGGCTGCAATCATTTCAGCGATACATTGACCGGTTCCAGAATTCAAATCATCTTTTTTAGCTTCAACAATCGCTATTACTGGAGCCTCAATTAATAGTTGTTCAGTCGATCGACTAATTAAAAAATCACAAATACCATTTAAGCCCACCGTATCATCCACCGTAAAATCTGTTCCAGAAAATATACTGATAGTGCGATTCAATATTTCTCGTACCTCCACCAGTACTGGGCTAATCAGTAACTCCGAACGCGCCTTCTCAGTTCCTACTGCGATCGCCATTGCCAAATTACGGCGCAGCGTCTCCGCCAAATAATCGCTAGGAGCCACCGAGACCGTCTCTGGCAAAAAGCTATTCTGCTCCTGAATAGTCAACCCAAATTCTTGTTTAACTTTGCGCAGCGTAAAGTTACTATATGCCATAGCAATAATCTGTCCGTCTTAGCAGGTAAAATAATCTCTGCAATAATTGTACTGCAAGCTCCCTTGATCAATCAAAACCAACGTATTCTGGTATCAACAAGATTGCAATTAACTGTAAAATTTTGAGTAAGCCATGCTAATTCCCCATCTTAACGAAGCAGCCCTGCGCCAACATGCTACCCACAAATCCTTCGATCGAGGGACAGACTACTATCAAGAAGGAGCAGTAATCGAAATTTCTCAGCGGGATAATTGTATCCACGCCGAAGTAGGTGGTACTGAAGAAATGTCCTACTTCATCAACTTAGAATTTAATGACAAGAGCATCACCATTGCTGACTGTACCTGTCCATATGATTATGGTGGTTAGTGCAAACATTTAGTAGCGGTGGGTTTGACCTGTTTGCATAAACCTGAGAGTATTCCAGCATTGCCCACTTTAGACCAACAACTTGATCGACTAGACTATGAGGAGATCCGAGTTTTGGTGCAAGAACTCGTAGAAACCAGACCAAACTTATTGAGTGAGGTCGACCAGTTTGTGAACCGCAGCATGAATCTAGCCTCTGTGCAAATCACTACTCATTACCAACCTAAATCTGTAACTACTGTAGCCACTGCACCCTATCGCGATAAAACTTGGCAAATGATGCTTGATGCGGAGGGTTATTGGGAAGATGAATGGGGTGAAGAAGACCCCTTTGATGTTGACTTATCAGAAATATTAGCAGAGGTTCAGGCGTTCATCGATCAAGGTGAAATCGAAAATGCTCAGGCAGTCTTGATGGTAATTACTGAAACCATTGCTAGAGAATGGTATAGAGTAGATGAATATGGTGCAAAAAGCCATTTGATAGTAAATCAGCTTGATCCAATGTGGGCAAATATAATTTTATTGAGTGAATTGTCTCCCGAAGAAATAGTCGATCTACAAGTAGAACTCGAAGAATGCCAAGATGCTTGGGGCAATGCTTTAGAATTGACCAACTCCGCCTTACTCCAGGAATGATCAGAATATCCATTGCTGAAAGATCGACTGCCTTTAAACTCATGCAGTAGGTGGTTTTTAGTGCCCAGAGCAGTATTTTATACACCTGATGTATAATCGGGGTACAGCAGTTTTAACTTGTTCTACCATGCTCATGAATCAGCAAGAACTTCGCCGCAAAGTTATGAGTGCCTTTGAACCGCTCAGACCAGCTCGATCGGATACCTATGTCGATTGCAGTTCTGTACGTGGGGACTGGGATATCTTGGTGGAATTGGGCAGCAAAATCGTCGATTCAGAAGAATTTACCTGTCAGTTGTTTTCTGACCACAAAGGTTCAGGTAAATCCACTGAGCTAATTCGTCGTTTGAATGATTACCTCAGTGACCAAGGCTTTTTAGTAGTGTACTTTGCCGCAGATAATGGTGATCTAGAGCCTGGAGATGTACAGTACGAAGATATTTTACTTTCTTGCGTAATTAACATATTAAAGACTGTCCCTGTACCACCAGTACAACAGTCTCATTCTTTAATTGATTGGACACAAAAAAATTGGGAGTGGATTAAGCAGTTTATTCCTGAACAATCAAATTTAGAGGAGATTAAAATCTAAGCCAATCTGGTTTTCGTCAAATTAATAGCTACATTAAAAACTGATCCTGACCGTCGCAAAGCAATCCGCAAGAAGGTCAATGAACATACAAACACCTTGCTAGAGGCTTTGAACGAATTTATTGATCATGCCCAAGCAAATAGCAGGAACGAGGCATTGTATTGATTGTAGACAGCCTCGATCGAGTGCTTTCGGTAGAAGATGAAAAGAGACAAAATTGGCGAGATATCTACATTAATCGTAGTGTGCTCATGCGTGGCCTGCATTGTCATGTGATTTATACAGTTGATGTAGCATTGGTCTATTCTAATACTGAGTCAGAGCTGCGAGAAAGATATGGGTCTTCGTTAATTCTGCCCATGATCACAGTGCGTCATCATTTGGATAACCGAGTGAACCAGGCAGGCATCGATATTCTGCGCCAGTTGGTACAAAAACGTATTGCAGCGATCGATCCTAAATTAGTGGCAAATTTGGATGGTACCGATCCAAATAGTGGTGAACCGGCGATTTTTGCCAGCCCAGAAATACTAGAAACGCTTTGTTTGATGAGTGGTGGCAGGGTGCGGGCATTAATGCATTTAGTACAAGACTCACTAAAATATAATGGCTTGGACTTGACCATTACCGAAAAGTCAATGCGCAGAGCTTTACAGGAGCTGAGTAATAGCTGTAGCAATGAGATAGACGATCATCAATGGGAAAATATTGCTCGTATTGCAATGCTTCAAGACAAAACGACTGTTTCAAATAATACCGAAAATTTTGCATTGCTACGAAGTGGTCATTTGTTAGAGTATCGCTACTATCAAGGAGATAAACTGGATGTATGGCGAAATGTGCATCTATTAATTACTATCTGTCCTAAGTTTAAGGAAGCGATGAAAAAGTTGGGGGGTGATGGCAAATGATTTTGAATCTTACCGAAGAATTACCGCCATTAACAAAGGAAGAGGTTTCTCAGGTATTTATAAATACATTGGACTTGATTTCAGGATTTAGTATCCTTTTTTTGCAATGTTCACCGGCAGAGGCTAATCAGCTTATTCCTCGGGTTCGTCAGGATCTGCCAGAAAAGAACATTAAAGTATTAGATTTGGTTGAGCCGATCGATAATCTATATAAGTTGGTGGGGGGTAGAGCCGATCGAGAATTCATCAATATTTTATTTATACGGGGTTTGGAAAGGTCTTTAGAAGATGATATTAAACCGGGGTATAAGGGACTAGGCGATTATTATAATCTCAATACCGTACCACAAATCCTTAGTCATCTCAATCAGCAGCGAGAGAATTTTCGTGACTATTTTGGCAATATTTGCTTTGTTTTTGTACTACCAAAATTTGCTATTAGGTACTTTGTTCGTCG
>JANOXZ010000801.1:0-18179 GCA_031418695.1 Synechococcales cyanobacterium VAR_35_metabat_10 | reverse complement strand
TAGCAGCTATGTGGAAGCCAAGGATACCCGCGAAATCACGGACATCACCGCGCTTAATGCTGGATTGAAGACTACTGTTGCGAAGATCGATCGCTTGCGGGCTGAGATTGATTCGATCGTGGCGGAGATAGAAGCATGAGTAATTTAAGCTTTAACATGCTTGTTGAAAGCATTAACCAAGCGCATAGCTCCTTTCAAAGCCAGTCGGTAAAAGCCGTCAATATGGGGCTGACCCTGCGGAACTGGTGCATTGGATTTTGTATCGTAGAGTTTGAGCAAAACGGTGAAGATAGAGCTAGATATGGCACCACATTAATTGCCAATATTGCCCAAAGCATCCAAATTAAAGGACTAACTGCCCCTGAGTTGTCGCGCTGCCGCCAGTTTTATAAGGTGTACCCAGAGATTCTTGGGACAAAAACCCAAGAATCTCTCCGTAATATAACAAACGGCAAGACAACCAAGCAAATTCTTGGGTCGCTGACCCAAGAATTACAAAACAATGAAAATCAGCTTATTTCTTCTATTTCGTACACTCACTTTGTGGAGCTGATTAAAATTGATAGTCCAGTTAAGCGGAAATATTTTGAACTTTTAGTCTTGAAAGCGCATCTCAGTGTGAGAGATTTGAAAAGAGAAATTGCATCATTGAGCTATGAGCGATTGGGAATGACAGCCGATAAAGAATCAGCTTTGGCACAGCTTGCTCAAAAAATAACGCCTGCCTTACCGAAAGATATTATTAAATCACACTACTTTTTTGAGTTCTTGGGAATTAATTCGCCAGAAATGGTTGAAGAGTCAGCTCTTGAATTGGCGTTGATCAATCATCTTCAGCAATTCATTATTGAGCTGGGCAATGGTTTTTGTTTTGAGGCGAGACAAAAGCGTATTTTAATTGGTGGAGAATACTTTTTTGTCGATCTGGTTTTTTATCATCGTATTTTAAAGTGTCATGTAGTAATTGAGCTAAAGGTTGATAGTTTTTCTCACGCCCATGTTTCGCAGTTGGTCACTTATCTCAATTTTTACAAACAAAATATGATGGAAGAAGGTGATAATCCGCCCATAGGTATTTTGCTGGTAACGGATAAAAATACGGCATTGGTCGAGTATGCAACTGCCAATGAAAAAGATCGGCTTTTTGTTAGTAAGTACAAGCTGAACCTTCCATCTGAGCAAGATTTAAAAATGTTTATCGAGCGGGAATTACAGGGAATTGATGGAGGTGACGCATGAGCGGCATGAACTTTCTGGAAAAGCTGTTGGATGGGGTGGCGGTGGAATGGAAGCCGCTGGGGGAGATTTGTTCATCAATTTCTGCTGGTGGTGACTTGCCCAAAAATTTTGCGAAAGATCAAGTCGATCCTACCGATGAATTTCCTTATCCAATTTACGCTAATGCTACTGGCGATAATGGACTTTATGGCTTTACTGATGGATACAAAATTGAAAGTGACGCTGTAACAATTTCAGCCAGAGGTGCAAAAATTGGGTATCACACGGTCAGAGAGGGTAAGTTCACCACTATTATTCGTTTAATAACGCTAGTGCCTAACAAAAATGTGGTTTTAACAAAATACCTGAATTATATTTTGGACATGACTCCAATTGGTGGAACAGATGGAGGAATACCTCAACTAACAGTACCAACAGTCAAGAAAATTTCTATTCCCCTCCCACACCTAGCCGAACAAGCCCGCATTGTTACTATCCTCGACAAATTCGATGCGCTCACCCATTCCATCAGCGAAGGCTTGCCGCGTGAAATTTCCTTGCGCCAAAAGCAATACGAATATTACCGCGACTTACTGCTCACCTTTCCCAAAGCGGAGGAGGAACAATGAGCCAGCAGCAGAAAAGAGTGCAGAATATGCAAAGCCAGTTTTCTGATGTCTTAAAGCAGATTCAGGAATCCCGACAGAAAGATGTTTACATATTGACAACTAGTTGTCAATATGTAAACATGGATGTTAACAATAAAAATCTAATTGCGAATGGAGATGAATTATGACTCATAACAAACTTACATTTACAAGGAAGCTCCCATGCACCTTATCTCTGTCGGAAAACTTAGTGAAGCCGCCACTCAATACCCCAATACAGTCGAAACAGTTAAAAACTTCGCCAAAAAAATTGAGAACTCGAACTGGGAAAATTTGATCGATGTGCAAGCCGACTATCCATCTGCTGAAGCCGTTGGTAGGTTTACGGTTTTCAATATTAAAGGCAATAAATATCGCCTAATTCTGTCGATCGACTACGAGAGCCAAGTCGCCTACTTTAAATACTTTCTCACTCACGCTGACTACAGCAAGGATGAATGGAAAAATGACCCTCACTATTAACAGAGATAGCTATATAGAGTTACTTAAGAGATACGAAATCAGTCCAAAGATCATCGAAACTCAGCCAGAATATGAGCATTTTCTTACAGTAACAGAAAGCCTTTTATCTAAGCGTAATGAACGCACAGAAGCTGAAACGGCTCTATTTATGTTGCTGGTAAAACTCATTCGAGACTATGAAGAAAAAACCTATTCTTTTCAGGAATGGATAAACACCAATCCGCATGAATTCTTACAGCATTTAATGGAAGCGCGGGAAATGAAGCAAATTGAACTAGTCAAAGCAACTGGTTTAAATAAAGGACTTGTATCAGCAATGCTTAGTGGCAAAAGAGAAATCAGCAAAGCTCAAGCCAAGAAATTGGGAGAATACTTTAACGTTTCTCCTGCTGCTTTTATCTGATGCGAGTATTACCGCGATTTGCTGCTCATCTTGGCAATCAAAAACTCTCGGCAGTGCTGAGAGAAATTCATCCCAGTATAATTGCATAAATTATCCGATGCTTTAGAGGACAAAAACCAATGACCGACTACAACACCATTGCCGAATCCAATAACTTCATCGTACTGGATAAATACAGCAAGCAACCAAAAACTAGCGAAAGCTACCAGAGCGAATACGATTTGGAGAGCGAGTTTATTCAGGATTTAGTTAATCAAGGCTATCAATACCTGCCCAACGCAACCAATTCGCAAGCTATGCTAGCCAACGTGCGTGAGCAGTTGCAGACGCTGAACAATGTGCAGTTTACCGAAGACGAATGGCAGCGTTTTGTAGAAACTTTTTTAGATAAACCTAGCGATGGTATCACCGATAAAACCCGCAAAATCCATGACAATTACATCCATGATTTTGTATTTGACGATGGCCGCATTCAAAACATCTACCTCCTCGATAAAAAGAACCTTACCCGCAACAAATTACAAGTAATCAAGCAGTTTGAACAAAAGGGCACAAGAGCCAACCGCTACGATGTGACCATTTTGGTCAACGGTTTGCCCCTAGTGCAAATTGAGCTAAAAAAGCGCGGTGTGGCGATTCGGGAAGCCTTTAACCAAGTGCATCGCTACAGCAAAGAGAGCTTTAATGCCGAACATTCGCTGTACAAGTATTTACAACTATTTGTCATTTCCAACGGCACCGATACCCGCTACTTTGCCAACACCACCCAGCGCAATAAAAATAGCTTTGACTTCACCATGAACTGGGCAGAAGCCGATAACAACCTAATCAAAGACCTGAAAGACTTTACCACCAACTTCTTTCAGAAAAACACCCTGCTCAATGTGCTGTTGCAGTATGCAGTGTTTGATGTAAATGACACCTTACTGGTGATGCGCCCCTACCAAATAGCCGCCACCGAGCGCATTTTATGGAAAATCAACAGCGCCTACCAAGCCAAACAATGGAACCGTTTGGAGTGCGGCGGCTACATCTGGCACACCACTGGCTCCGGCAAAACCCTAACCAGCTTTAAAGCAGCGCGGCTGGCAACTGAGCTAGATTTTATCGACAAAGTGTTTTTTGTGGTGGATAGAAAAGACCTTGATTACCAAACCATGAAAGAATACCAACGCTTTTCGCCCGATAGCGTAAATGGCTCTGACAGCACCGCTGGGCTGAAACGCAATCTGGATAAAGACGACAACAAAATCATTGTCACCACCATCCAGAAGCTGAATAACCTGATGAAAAACGAAAGCGACCTAGCCATCTACAACAAGCAGGTCGTGTTTATTTTTGATGAATGCCACCGCAGCCAGTTTGGTGAGGCGCAGAAGAACTTAAAGAAAAAATTTAAGCGGTTTTATCAGTTTGGATTCACTGGCACCCCCATTTTTCCGCAAAATGCCCTGGGCGCAGACACCACCGCTAGCGTATTTGGTCGTGAGCTGCATTCCTATGTGATCACCGACGCAATCCGGGATGAAAAAGTGCTGAAGTTCAAGGTGGACTACAACGATGTTCGTCCCCAGTTCAAAGCCATTGAAACCGAACAAGACCAGCAAAAGCTCAGCGCTGCCGAAAACAGACAAGCCCTGTTACACCCCGATCGGATTCGTGAAATTTCTCAATACATCTTGAATAATTTCCGCCAAAAAACCCACCGCTTACAAGCAGGCAGCAAAGGCTTTAATGCCCTCTTTGCCGTGAGCAGTGTAGACGCTGCCAAGCTGTATTATGAAGCGTTTAAGCAGTTGCAAACAGGCCGCGACAAACCCCTGAAAATCGCCACCGTTTTTTCCTTTGCAGCCAACGAAGAACAAGAAACCGTGGGCGAAATTTTGGATGAAGGCTTTGATGTATCAGCCATGACCAGCAGTGCCAAAGAATTTTTAAGTGTGGCGATCGCTGACTATAACGCGCTGTTTACCACCAACTTCAGCGTAGATACCAATGGTTTTCAAAACTATTACCGCGATCTGGCCAAGCAAGTGAAAGCCAAAGAAATTGACCTGCTGATCGTGGTGGGCATGTTTCTGACTGGTTTTGATGCGCCTACGCTCAACACGCTGTTTGTAGACAAAAACCTGCGCTATCATGGCTTGCTGCAAGCCTATTCGCGCACCAACCGCATTTATGATGCCACTAAAACCTTTGGCAATATCGTCACCTTCCGCGATTTAGAACAAGCCACCATCGATGCCATTACCCTGTTTGGCGATAAAAACACCAAAAACGTGGTGCTAGAAAAAAGCTACAAAGAATACATGGGTGGCTTTACCGATGTAGTAACTGGCGAAGCGCGGCGCGGCTTTGTGGAAGTAGTCACAGAATTAGAGCAGCGTTTTCCTAACCCCGACGAGATTGTTTTAGAAAAAGACAAAAAAGACTTTGCCAAGCTGTTTGGTGAATATTTGCGCGTTGAAAATGTGCTGCAAAACTACGATGAATTTGCCAGCTTAAAAGCCTTGCAAGATGCTGATATGAATGACCCAGCAGCGATCGAAGTCTTTAAAGCGCAACACTATTTAAGTGACGATGACCTGACAGCACTGCAAGCAATCAGGGTTCCTGCCGATCGAACCATTCAAGATTACCGCTCCACCTACAACGATATCCGCGACTGGTTGCGCCGGGAAAAAGCAGGCAGTGAAAAAGAAAAATCCACCATCGATTGGGATGATGTGGTATTTGAAGTGGATTTGCTGAAATCTCAAGAGATCAATTTGGATTATATTCTTGAGCTAATTTTTGAGCAGCATAAAAAGAATAAAAATAAAGGTGAATTGATCGAAGAAGTGCGCCGCCTGATTCGGGCCAGTCTGGGTAATCGAGCCAAAGAAAGCCTGATTGTGGATTTCATTAATCAAACCAATCTCGATGAGATGGCAGATAAAGCCAGCATCATTGATACGTTCTTTCAATTTGCCCAAGCCGAGCAAGCCCGTGAAGCAGATGAGTTGATTAGTTCAGAAGGCTTGAATGCAGAAGCAGCCAAGCGCTACATCAGTACTTCCCTAAAGCGCGAATTCGCCAGTGAAAATGGGACTGAGCTAAATTCAACACTGCCTAAAATGAGTCCGCTTAATCCACAATACAAAACCAAGAAGCAGAGCGTTTTCCAAAAAATCGCGGCGTTTGTTGAGAAGTTTAAAGGCGTAGGCGGACAGATTTAGAACTGACTAGTGAATAAGAATTCCACCACCCAACACCACATCACCGTCGTACCACACGGCGGCTTGGCCAGGAGTAATACCGAACTGCGGTTCGTCAAAGATAATCCGGGCTGCGCCGTTGTCTAAGGGAATCACTGTGGCTAGAGCAGCGGGAGATCGATAGCGCACTTGGACTTCTGCTCTGATAGGAGTGCTGGGTTGTTCGATCGATACCCAATTGATCCGATCGACTATGCATTCTGAGCTGTGAGTTTCAGCCCGTGAGCCTACCACCACTTGGTTTTTACCAGGATGCAAAGCCACCACATACAGCGGATCTGGTGCCGCCAGACCTATGCCTCGCCGTTGCCCGATCGTGTAATTGTGGATGCCGCGATGCTCACCTAAAACTTCACCTTGGCAGTTCACAATCTCTCCAGGAGCTGGTTCTAGGTATTTTTCAAGGAAAGACTGCATCGAGCCATGTTTTTCTACCAAACACAAGTCCATGCTTTCAGGCTTTTGGGCGGTAGAAAGACCCATTTTGTCGGCGATCGCTCGCGTCTCGGTCTTATGAGTTTCACCCAAAGGAAAAACTGTAGAAGCTAACATCGGCTGGGTCAGAGTATACAAAAAGTAGGACTGATCCTTAGTCAAATCCACTGCTCGTCGCAGACGGTAGCGATTATCGACCTGATCAATCCGCGCATAGTGGCCGGTAGCAATAAAATCACTATCCCAAGTGGCTTTGGCGTAGGCCACCATCGGCCCAAACTTCACTTCACTGTTGCATTGCGAACAAGGCAAAGGAGTGATCCCAGCCTGATAGCCCTCTACCAAATAGTCCACAATGTATTTTTCAAAAGTTTCGCGGCTATCTACAATGTGATGCTCAATCTCTAACTGCTCGCAAATTTTGGCCGCATCGGTCATTCCTTCCGAGCAGCACTGTCCCTTGCCCTTCATCAGCCATAGGGTCAAACCAATTACTTCATATCCTCGATCGCATAGCAGGGCGGCGGCTACAGAGCTATCTACGCCCCCCGATAAACCCACAACGATTTTCTTCATGTCTTTCAGACTCTAGTTTTCACTCTTACAGCATATCGCAAACCTGAAAGTCTTTAGGTCATAAATATATATGTCTGTCCGTCTAGGTTAGAGATCCGGAGATCAGCAAAAATACTTATCAATTGGTGCAGGCTTTCGTTTAGGATGAATGGAATTTATCATCCGTAAATCACCTTGATCAGATGGTAGTCATAGAGAATATGCAAAAATTTTAGGGAACAAGCAGCAAAATTTGCTACTGCCACTTGGAATTTTCTACACAATACATGGAGATAGCAAATGCATAAATTAATCACTCAAATCGGTCTGTTGGCAACCACTGGCTCGATCGCCCTTCTTTCTACAAGTTGTGGAGTAACCAAAATAGTTCAGTGCAATAGCATCGTCAAAGTCACAAAAGAAGCCGAGGGTGTCGCCAACGAATTTGCCACAGCGGCGAAAACCACCAGTCCCCAAAAAATCAATCAGCTACTTACGGATACCTCCAGTAAGATGCGGAAATATAGCAAAGAGGTACAGGAACTAGCCATTCAAGATGAAAAGATTAAGGGTTTTCAATCACGCATTGTCACATCTTATTTAGATTATGGAAAAGCTTTAGATGGGATGTCCACTGCGGTCACCGCAAAAAACAAACCTGGAGTGGATAAAGCTGTAGCCGATTTACAGACGTTGGCCTCCAAGGAGAAAAGCCTAATTACTGAATTCAGCGACTACTGTAAGTAGCACCAATAGCGTGGCAGCTTTGATAAGCTGCCCACAATTTTAACAAGAGGATTTGACTTTTTATTGGTGGTCTTGCTAGTATGCTGAGGAAGATGCAAAAAAAGTGAGGCTTTCATTAGCCATAGCGCTGTGCATAAATATCCAAAACAGATTGGAACTAAAAGTTCAAATCTACATCTTTAAAATGGACGATGCACAAGTTAAATTGTATTAAACATCGAGGTAATTTAATCTATGTTAAATCTCACTTCAATAAAGATTGGAATTGTTACAGCATGTCTCTTATCCCCAAGCTTAACAGCAATAGCAGCGGTTCCAAAAACATCCCAATCAGTTAGAATACTCTACGCTCAAGGCGTTTTCGATTTTAATAACGGAGAACGCCAACTTAGTGTAGGTCAAAGTCCTTCCATCTATATTGATGGTCCAAGTCCGAAGCCTTACATAAACCCCAGAGCATTCGATTTCAATCGAATAGGACAATTTCGCAACCAATTTGAGCAAAAGGCAGAGGAACAAAGACAGCGTAACTCTTTGTATCTTAACCGATGGCCAGCAACATCAAAAGACAAAAAATAGCATGACAGCTTAAAATTATCCAGATATCACAACTAACGAGTCAGTCCCAGAAAGCTTGAAGACTGACTCGTTTTTCACATTACAATCACTCTTCATGAGAGTTAACAAATGTCGTATTGGTAGCTTGCAAATTCCTGTGCTGTGGCAACCGCCAAATCAACTTGAGGAAAACCAAATTCCAGCATTTGGTTTACTGAATCGACAGGAATGGCAGTATCTTGCAATATTTCTTTGATCTGTTCTGATGTAAGTACAGCAGCGCCACCAGCCGCCTGTTGCATCAATGCAACTATACCGGCAACATGAGGGGCAGCAGCAGAAGTGCCTCTAAAGTTTTCTAAGCCCGCTACAGTGGTGGAAACACCGTCAGGGCCAATGATATCTGGTTTTATCCTATCTTCAAAAATATTCTGCGGATTGCCCATTTCATCAAACAATACAGCAGAACTACCTTCGCTAGAAAAGTTTCTGATTTTAGCTAGTCCTAGAGAGAAATCTTGATTTACGTCAGCAGACCCAACAGCAATCGTTTCTTTCAGGTTAGCAGGACCATATATAGTTGAAGCACCAGTTGCTCCATTGCTATTAATATACTCATACTGAGTGGTTCGATCGGAGCCGTTAGAATTGCTTATCCACTTTACCATTTCAGGTGCTTCCGCACCATTCAGTTCTCTACCAATCACCAAGTAAAGATTTTCATCTTTGTTGGGTGAATATCCTAATTTTTTAATTGGATCATCCATCGTTTTTGGAGTAGGGTCACCAGATACAGTCAAAACATTTTCACCTGCGCCGATCGGTAAAGTAGGACTGCTCAATAGAAACATCTCAAAGTCAGCAGAAACTTGGCCATTAGGTTCGCTCCATGTTAACAAAGGAAATAAAGTTGTATTATCCCTAGTAACTTTAATATCTTGAAACAGATCAACTTTGTCACTAGAATCGAAATCTAAAGCCTCAAAAGTTCTCCCACCCAGCTCAAAAGTCTCACCATTGCTACGATACTCGCTTTCATAAGAAATACGTCCATTATTGCCAGCAGCAGATATCAAAATAACCCCTTTATCTAAAGCATCTTTAGCTGATTGAGCAGCTTCTCCATCTTGAAAAACGGTGGTAGGTAGTATTACATCTTCAACAATGATGTTAGCACCTTGTTGAACTAAAGCCTTTACAGCATCAGCATAACTTCGATCATCCACAGCGCCTGTTTCGTTTATGGATGTATGAAACAGTAGCTCTGCGCCAGGAGATATATCGTGAACAATCTGAGCTAATGCTCTACCTTCATCATCTGCAATGGAAGTATCTGAAGTAAAGTCTTTTAGAACTACAACTGGCTTAATATTTTTTTGTGGATTACCCTCACCAGGTAACTCTCCGATAGAAATATCACCATCTAGAGCATTTTTCGCATTAAAACTAGAGGCAATAACACCTATTTTTATTCCGTCCCCATCTACCACAAAATTATCCCGTGCTATGTCAGCTCTTAATGCTTTATCTCCCTCTGTAACAGTTGCTCCTGACATTATACTTACCTCAGATTTTTATGATATGTCTAAACTTTTCTAAACGAAATCCATTGACTAGTTCCAAATATTAGATAGTATGGAAATAATATTAGCTGTGCCAAGGAAAAGTTGCTCTCGCATTCAAATTGAATCTCTTCTTCTACACCAATAGTAAAATTAATTTCTTCGCTTCCGCCCCAGTCGATCGCTATACGCAATGTATGATTGCCAGGATTTAACGGAACAGAAATATTCTGAGAGGCAAAAATAATTCCCACATTTTCACCATCCAATAAAATCTCGTAGAACCTCAGAGTATCTCCTAACCTTTTACGACGCTTTATCTTAACTAAAGAATTTGATTCCATGGTAACAACGAAATTACTAAATATTAGACGATCTTACCAATTTTGGTCATAATTTTCAGATACGACCTAGAAAAAGTACCAGTTATTATAGAAGTGCTGTGTTTTCACAGCACTTCTATAATAACTATCTAGTCATCACCAGCTATGCCAGCACCGACCCAACCACCAGCAGAGCCAGCAATTGCACCGCCAATTGCCCATGCCCCAGCAGATTTCCAATTGATGCGATCGCCATTAAACTTGTTGTATAGAATGGAGCCAGCAGCGCCACCAACAGCTCCAAGTCCTGCGCCATTTACGGCCTGTTGCTCAGCATTGCTTAAAACAGCCAAATGCTGTTGACTGCTAGTAATTTCTTTTACTTTAATCGTCATTACTTTGTCCTCATGTATTTATTTTGGAATTCTTACTTCCAAAAGAGCACTTAATTAGCGCTCTTCTGGAAATTCACAAACTGATATCCACTTAAATATGTGGACATTAGGATTAGTCGTCGCCAGCTACTCCAGCACCGACCCAACCACCAGCAGAACCGGCGATTGCACCGCCGATCGCCCATGCCCCAGCAGATTTCCAATTAATCCGCTGGCCATTAAATTTATTGTCTAAAATGGACGCTGTAGCACCACCGAGAGCGCCTAAGCCTGCACCATTAACAGCATGCTGCTCAGTAGTATCTAGATTGGCTAGATTGGCTAGAGTCTGCTGATTATTGGTAATTGCTTCGATTTTAATTGTCATTGTTTTGTCCTTGGATAGATGATTTTAGCTGAGGATTTTAATTACCCAGCGATTTTTGAACGGTTCATTAGTACCGAACTCCAAACGTCAGCTTTAACAGCTTCAATTGAGTTTACATAGTATTAAATGTAGTTCGTTCTCAGTAACTATAAGACAAAGAAAAAGATTTGGCAATGGTTTTTTTATTTTGTCGGATTTTTTCAAGAAGAAGACGAAAAGCTTTTTTAGAATGAGATAAAATACATCGCAATAAGTAAAAATTCATTAATCGTCACTAAAAGTTGTAGCCGACCTTGGCGGTGATGCCGCGCAGAGAATGATATCCACCTCCAAGTTGCAAGGATTCACTAATTCGCACGTCTACTCCGCCGCTAGCTGCAACATTTACATCAGTGCTGCTGGCATCTTTATACAATTCATTCGTAATATTAGAACGAGTAATAATCGATTGGCTCTGAACATACAGACCAATGCCACCATAAAGAGAAATATTAGGCGCAACGTTAAAATAGCCAAGTACATCTGCACCGATTTGAGGGCTTAGACTTTTACGCCCTAAGCTGTTAAAACCATTGGGAAATTGCTGTAGTAGATTGTTAGGCACTGAAAAATCATTTAATCTGCCTCCTGGCAGGCTATCTTGATTTAAGACGGCACCTAGTTCAATACCGATCGGGCTACCACCAAAGCGATAGCCGATCGAGGGGTTGATGATGCCATTTTTAAACCCCAAAGAGACCGAAGCAGTCCCCTGATCTCGCCGTTTAGAGTTAAGTTCAGATTGTTTAGGCTGCCGATCGGGAGCTGCTTCTGTGCGGCTATCAGGTGGGGTAGCAGGGTTTTGAATGGAAGCTCCAGGGGGTTGATAAGGATATCCTTGGTTGCCGAACTGTGAACCTGGAGCACCGTAAGGAGTAGGTGTAGCAAATGGGGTCAAGCCCGGACTATTATTCTGGTTTTGATTCAACCTAAGCTGATCCTGTCGTGAGCTTTCGGCTTCTCTTAGGGTTCGCTCGGCTGCTCGCTGCTTGTCGGCATCAGACTGTTTTAGTGAAATTAGCGATGAACTATTGACCTGTGGCTGCAATTTTTCTGGGGTTTTCGCTGATGATAGAGCAGGAGTCACAAATGTAATCGTTCCCAGTAAAAGTATTCTAATATGTCTCATTATTGCACTCCAGATTAAAAAGTAAATGGTGATCAGTTAGAAGTGATTTTATACCTCTTATTTGCCCAATTTTCTAACTTTTTCGATAACCTCCCGCGCCTCTCTTTCAGATGCCTTATCTCCTTGGGCTTCAAATATTTCAGCAGTCTTCTGAAGATCTCTGATAGACATTTCATTTTTTCCTAGCTTGTAAAAGATGAATGCCCGATTTTTATAGAAAGAGGCAATGTTTGATTCAATCTTAATTGCTGAATTTATGTCTGCCAAACCTCCTTCCATATTCCCCTATCTTGCCTTAGCAACACCTCGTCCGTCATAAGTCTTAGCATATTTTGGGTCAAGCTTAATAGCAATATCATAATCTATAATGGAACCAGAATGATTACCTTGATCAGTCTTTATTTTACCTCTTACATTATAGGCTCTTGCATATCTCGGGCTAATTTTTACAGCCTGATTTAAATCAGCAATTGCCCCGGCAAAATCTTTCTGACTATACTTCTTTATGCTTTGATCTAACAAGATATTAGCGTTGGTTGAATCAAAACTCAGCAAAGCATGGCTTGGTATTGACAGGGCAGAGTAGCTCATTATCATAAATCCAAAGAGGGATCCAATAACGTATTTCATAACTGTTACAAAAATAATAACTAAAAAATAGCCCGAACCATAAGCTGTTTAAGTTATCGCCTATGGAACGAACTCAATTAAAGCACTTTGTGCAAATTGTAGTCAAAGCATAACCAACTGCGTAAGTAATCAGTCTAAAAAGCGATCGGGAAATGAGGACGAGGGAATGTAGGGCTGGGAATCGGAGGGCGAGGGAACGGAGTGGGAAGTGGGAATGGGTGAGGACGAGAACCATCAATTGGACCGCCCGGAAATGGGAACGGATGACCGGGAAATGGGAATGGGCGAATAAATGCACCACCAACGGCTGCTTCAGGTACGGAAATTCCACCAACAATAGATACAGATTCCGCATCTGTAAGCTCAGCGAATTCCTTTTTTAGACAGTTTAACTGAATCATAAAATTATCCTGGATTTAGATAAATGTTGTACTCTTCAAAAGACTAACAAGGGCTAATTGAAAAGTCAACAGTTTAATCAGATAATGATAAAAATAACTATTTGGCTTATTCAGATGGAGATAATAGCGCACAATCACAATTTTTGGAAATAATTAATGGGTCTTAATTTGCCATAATAGTTTTACAGATCACGTTCTAAGCGTGACCCAGCGTATATAAGTATGGAACCGCTACTATCACGACATTACTGCCAGACAAACTTCAAATCCGATCAGCAAACAAAAATCTGATCTTGCAGCCATTCTTAGAGTAGCTGCAAGATAATTTGCGCCTGAAGTTCTAGAGTCAACAAGGCTTAACTACTTTCTTTGCCAAGATTAAATGCACCTGAGAACCCACCACGATCAGTCCAAGTCTTCTAAACCCCTCCACTGAAAGTCATTGTAACTTCATGACATTTAACACTATCAAACATTGCCAGATTTCTTCGCTGCTGAGCGCCATTCATTCAATGTCTTAGCTGCATTTGCAGCCCTTTTCTGATCTCCTTTCTTTTGAAGTATTTTAACAACTTTTTGAAGATCAGAAATTCCACCAGATTGATCCTTCATATAAACATATTTAAGTATTGCTAAGTTACTATAAGCATCAACAGAATCAGGCTGAATTTTAACAGCCCGATTGAGATCGCTTAGTGCGCCAGAATAGTCGTTCAATGCAATCATTTTAAGAAAGCCGCGACCATTATATGCATTAACAAAGTTAGAATCTAACTGGATGGCACGATTATAGTCAGCCAATGCGCCTTTATAATCTTTAAGTACTACTTTAGTTCCGCCTCTATTCTTGTAGGCTTGAACATGACTGGGGTCAAGTTGAATAACACGATTAAGATCATCTAATGCTCCCTGATAATCTTTACTTTCAAATTTCCGCCCCGCTGAATCATAGTATTCTTTCACTTTTGGTGAAGAAATCTTTTGTGCTACTTGGGTAGAAAAGAATACATGCTGATTAAGTTCGTTATTGAGAGCTGAAACTAGTCTTAATCGATTTGATTTGATACTTTCGGTTGATGCCTCAGAAAAAGTAGCAGATTGGATAAGTTGGACGATTAATATCATCGACACCAATCCTGAACAGAAAAAAGTTGTAGGAGACATAATTATAGATTACGTGTGACTAAGCTTACTAGTTTATTTTAACTCCGTTTTGCAAACTTATTAGATTAAACCTCATGAAAACAACTGACTTAATAAGAATCTCAATTTGACATATCTCTCTAGTGATATTTTCATTTTAAACAAACCAGCCGCAAGGTGGCTGGTTTGTCATTTACGAATTATAAATTAGAATTTAAATCCGACGGAACCACCGAAACCACCGGGGCCAAAGCTTACTCCAGTTCCACTGGGGCTTGTAAAAGAAAAACCACCAGGGCCAAAAGAGGTTGTATTTCCCTGCCTATCACCAATTAAAAGCGTTGTCGAGCGCAACGCAGTATCGAGTGATGGACTACTAGGTGGGAAAACAGGCACTACGTAGGGTACTGGAGCAGGTGTGGAAATACGCAGACCCTCACTAGCTCTATTAAGTTCTGCTTGAGTATATCCTCCCAGAACTGAATCTTGTTCATCATTCGTAACTTCAATTAGATTTTTAGACAAGTCTTTTATTTCAAACATTGTGATGCTCCTTATTTTTCGAGATTCAATGGAAACCTAGCTATCAGTTTTCCCATGCATTGGATACTTAACAACTACAAGTAGTATAAAGAAATTTATTTTAAGAGTCAAGAGAAATTCATGAAAAAGGATTGAGTCATTAACATTGTTGATTTATAAGGTTGCTATTATATAAATTTCAGCTTTGATCGACAAACAGAAATCTGCTCTTGCAGCCATCCTTGAAATAACTGCCACATAATTTGCTCTTGAAGTTCTGGAGTCAAAACAGGTTTAACTACTTCCTCTGCCAAAATCAAATGCACCTGAGAACCCACCATGATCGGCTCCAAAACCTGCGGTGATTCAGCAGCAAATACCGCAGCCGAAACCTCCGGACTCATACTTTGTCGCATTACCGTACCTACATAACCACCGCGCCGCTGACTCTCTAGGTCTTGGCCATAAGCTTTCGCTGCTTCGCCAAAAGTCATATCTCCTTCTTGGATCGCATGAAATAGCTCGAATGCTAAGTTCTCATCGGTTACTACAATTTCATAAATTACGGCAGAAGCATAGTCCAACACATGCTGGTAGAAATAAGGAGCCGATTGGTCAAAGAACATTTTTTGGGCTATCTTTGGTGCCAATAAATTAGTGGTTATTAGCTGTTCAAAATCTTCCATTGACAGCATTCGATCGTCTAACCATTTCTGGGTTGCTGGCACTGTTTCTAGTCGATTAGCCACCCGAAACTGATCTGCTCCTTTCTGAATTTCTTCTTCAGAAATTTCTAACTTTAGCTCTTGAGCAGCTACTTCCAGCACTCTTTGCTGAAAAATACCATGCAGTAGCTCCGGGATTTTACCGGTGACTTTGATTTGATGTAATAAATCTTGGCTATTTACGATCGATATACAAAATATATTTAAGCTTTTAGTTTAGTAAATAGATCCATAGTAGACTATGAACCATTTCTTCTCAAGTTGACTCATTTTTAATCGGTTCACCTGGAATTCGGACAGAAGCAAAGAAACCTGTCGTTTAATAAGCTCCGCCAAAAATGAGTGGCATTGTGGCACCCAAAAGAATGCAATTACGAATAGTACTAAATAATTGTATTTTTCTATTTCTCAGCAGTAATCCTAATATTTGACTCAAAAGAACGTGCAGCACACCACAAATAAAACCAACTGCGGAATTAGTAATTAGAGGATAGCTTGTAAAAAGTGAATAAATCATTATCAATCAACACAAGTTCAGTGACGTTTTCACCTTGCTCTAATACTATGGCTTGGCTTTGGACTTCTTTAAGCTGCTGCTCCACTAAACGTAGCTGTGCCTTTACTCACTTTCTGAATTGGAGTTAAAAAATTTTGTACTCATTAAATCTATGAGCTTTCCAATTATCGGACTAACATAGCCAAATCCAAAAATATATGCGATTGTTAAATTTCCATAACTGACTCCATCTTTCACAAAAGAAAAAGAAAAAGGATAGCATATAAGACCAAAAATAACGGTGAAACCAATTGCTTTAATCGATAATGCCTTAATATTTATATTATTTTTCCACTCTAAACAATCACCAATTACACACAAAGAAATAGCAATAATAGGTGCGCTAATAAGTACGACAGTAAGTTCAGACACAAACACATCTCCAAAATTAATTGATGCCAAAATGTGAGTATCACAGTCCAAAACCAACTCTACTAGAAGAGTCCAGCATCTATACTGGACTCTTCCATTTAGTAACAAGATTGATAGCTAAGTTATCATTAAGCCAATTAAAATCCATGATTTTGATTAACAACTTAGTGAACCTCAAAATGTTGCCTTTCAATAGACAACGTTCCGATTAGTCCGACAAGCTCGCTCCTTTTGGGCCTGCGAATGCCCCTCCCAAAGCTGTAGATATTCCAGTAGATAGAATACCTCGACCTAGACTGATTATCGTAGCGTTAGGAGTTGCACCAGTAAGATTGTCATAAATCACACCAGCAGTAGCAACAGCGACTCCACCTACAAAGCCGATTGCTCCACCACTCAGATTTTTCAACTCACTTTCTGTAGCATCAACTAATTTTTCATTCAAGTTATTTAATCGAATCATCAGATTAACCCTTATTTACGTAGAAAACAAATTTGCAAATCTTTCACGTATCTCGCAAAAGAACCACTATAGTTAAACTATCATTTGCAAATTAACATGTCAACGTATTCAGCTAGAAAAAGTCAAGAGAACATGCGATTGACTTAGAGAATGAATTATTCCAATAACTCATTCAAGACCAAATCAAGCTTTCAATTTAGTAAACGGGTCCATGATGAAGTCTAAAATCCGGCGTTTGCGAATAATAATTTCAGCCGTAGCTGGTTGACCAGACCTGAACTGAAGACATTCGTTCTTATGCTTAACACAAGATTGATTCAACGAAATTTTCACTTCGTAATTAACAGTGCTACCGGTCGGAGTTGTCACTATTTTAGAATTAGGCGAAATCCACTTGAGTTTTCCATTTACAATACCATAAGTCTGAAAAGGAAATTCATCAAACTTCAACTTCACATCTTTATCAACGCCCTGAACCCGCAAAGATTCACTCTGCCCAGCAAGAATTTCACCCTTAAAAGTTAAATCCTTAGCACCATTAGTTGGCGGAGCAATTTCGGCCAGAAGCTGCTTGGGTTGTACTACAGAACCCTCCCGAGAAATCGGCAGCTCAAAAATAGTCCCATCCACATCAGCGCGCACCGTATACTTTTTTAGCTGTGCAGCCAAAACTTTAGCGACGTTTTTACTTTGCTCCAATTCATTTTCTAATGTTATTGCTTGACTTTGGACTTCTTTAAGCTGCTGCTCACTCTTACCTAACGCCAATATCCCTCCCTGTGTCAGAGTTTCCAAACTTCGCTGCTGCTCTACCAAACGTAGCTCTGCCTGCTGAATATCAGATTGAAGCTGCTTCGTATTGCGCTGATAGCTACCCTGCTGTTCCTTCAGACGTAGCTGCGCCTGCTGAACATCTGCTTGAGCCTGCTGCATCGTTCTACCGTAGTTATTTTGCTGCTCACGGTAGCGCAGCTTAGCCTGCTGTAAATTTGCCTCCGATTGAATTTTAGACTGATCGCGTTCCTTAGCAAGGCTCTCGACCTCTCGACTACGCACCTCAGCGATCGCCCCAGAACGATATAGTTTCTCGAAACGCTTTGATTCTGTTTCGGCATCTCTTAACCTAATTTTTGCTACATCATACGCTGCATTACTATCAATAATATTTTGTCTAGCCTGAACTACCTGAGTAACTTTTTCTTGTTTTTGATTAATAAAGCCACCTTTCTTGTCAATCACCGCCTGCTCT
>JANOXZ010000800.1:0-14667 GCA_031418695.1 Synechococcales cyanobacterium VAR_35_metabat_10 | reverse complement strand
TGGGGCATCCGCGCCACTGATCTCAATCAAGGGGTAGTCTACGGAGTACTCACCGATGAAACTGGCCGCGACGAGCTATTGATCAACCGCCTAGACTATGACGGAGTTTATGGCACAGCTTTAAATCGCTTTTGTATTCAGGCGGCGATCGGCCACCCCCTAACTGTCTATGGCAACGGCAGCCAAACCCGCACTTTCTTAGATATTCGGGATACCGTGCGCTGTGTGGAACTGGCGATCGCCACTCCAGCGGCTAGAGGTGAGTTCCGAGTCTTCAACCAATTTACCGAGCAGTTCAGCGTCAAAGATCTGGCACTCAAAGTCCAAAAAGCAGCCAGTACTTTAGGTCTAAAAGTAGAGATCAACAATATCGAAAACCCCCGCGTAGAAAAAGAAGATCACTATTTCAAGGCCACCAATACAAATCTGCTCAATCTGGGCTTGGAACCACATTTCCTCTCTGATTCGTTGTTGGATTCTCTGCTGAACTTTGCAGTGAAATATCAGGATAGAGTCGATCGAACTCAAATTTTGCCTAAGGTTTCTTGGAAATAAATGCTAAGTTGACAATGGATAGTTGACAGTTAAAAAGTGAGTGTCCGCTGTCAACTATCCATTGTCAACTGCCAATTGCCCGCTAAATGCATAATGAGCGATCGATTTTATGAACCGCTGGTTTAATACCGCTGGCCCTTGTCAGCCAGAAATGCACTACATGTTGCCATCAATGCCCCGGTTGCCACAGCTTGAAACTCTGATCGATCGGGCGGGATACTTTGTGCTGCACGCTCCCCGGCAAGTAGGTAAAACCACCGCCATTCTAACAATTGCCCAGGAGCTAACAGCCCGAGGCAAATATACCGCAGTCATGGTATCAGCAGAAGTGGGTGCCACCTTTCCTCATGATCCTAAAGCAGCCCAAGCAGATATTTTGCGCGCATGGGATGATGCCGTGCGGTTTTGGCTGCCGCCAGAACTACATCCACCAGATTGGTCACATTGCGAAACTTTGGCACAAGCAATTAGCCTTTGGTGTCAGCATTCACCCAGACCGATCGTTTTGTTTATCGATGAAATTGATGCCCTCCAAGATGAGTCTTTAGTGGCTGTCCTGCGCCAACTTCGGGATGGTTATGCTCGCAGACCGAAAGGTTTCCCTCATTCTTTGGCATTGGTGGGGTTAAGAGATGTGCGAGATTACAAGGTGGCATCGGGTAGTCAAGGTCGTTTAGGAACTTCTAGTCCTTTCAATATCAAAGTAGAGTCTCTAACTTTGGCGAATTTTTCTTTGGCAGATGTGGCAAATTTATATGCGCAACATACCACTGAAACTGGCCAGATATTTACGCCAGAAGCTGTGCATCACGCTTTTGAAATTACTCAAGGTCAACCTTGGTTGGTAAATGCCTTGGCTCGGCAGATGGTGGAGGTGGTGGTGCCCGATCGAGCCATATCTCTGACGATCGATCATGTTAATGAAGCTAAAGAAATTTTGATTCGGCGACAAGATACCCATTTGGATAGTTTGGCTGAAAGATTACGGGAGCCAAGAGTTCGATCGATTATTGAACCAATGTTGGCGGGTCAAGAGTTGGGAGATATTCCAGATGATGATGTGCGGTTTATTTTGGATTTGGGGCTGTGTAAGATGGGAGCAGAAGGAGGGCTGGTGATGGCTAATCCTATTTACCGGGAAGTGCTGCCCCGTGTGTTGACAGTGGTGCCAATGGCGGCGATGCCACAGATTGCTCCGAGCTGGTTGAACCGATCTGGAGAACTGGATACTGAAGTAATTCGTGGATAGTAATAGTAGTACCGAGAAATAATTTAAAGATATATGAAGCAACGCCCCATCCGCTAAAATTAAGCCCGAGCATAGAGACAGCATCTTAACCACAGGATTTATGGAATTACGCGCAGTATTAATGGCAGGCGGATCAGGAACGCGCTTGCGCCCTCTTACCTGCGAATTGCCCAAACCCATGGTGCCGGTGTTAAATCGCCCGATCGCCGAACATATTATTGGTTTGCTGAAAAAGCACAGCATCGAAGAAATTATTATTACTCTGCATTACCAGCCCGAAGCCATCCAGCAATACTTCCGCGATGGCCAAGACTGGGATGTGTCAATTCATTACTCGATCGAAGAAGAACAGGCTCTAGGGACTGCCGGTTCGATCAAATATGTGGGGGAATTGTTAGATCGTACCTTTTTGGTAATCAGCGGCGATAGTATTACCGATTTTGATTTGAGTGCCGCAATCGCCTTTCATCGAGCCAAAAAAGCCCAAGTAACCATGGTGCTAACTTCCGTGCCTAACCCAGCAGATTTTGGGGTAGTTATTGCCGATCAAGATGGCAAGGTGCAGAAATTCTTAGAAAAACCTACGGCGGGCGAAATTTTCTCCGACACTGTCAACACCGGCATCTACATCTTTGAACCCGAGGTACTACAACACATTCCGCCAGATCAGGAGTTTGATATTGCCCAAAATTTGTTGCCATTATTGCTTGCCCAAAAAGCCGCTATTTATGGATATGTAGCCTATGGATACTGGTGTGATGTGGGTCAACTAGATACTTACCGCCAGGTGCAGTATGATGCGCTCGATCGATTACCTAGCATTTTGCCAATTTCTGATCAGCTTAAGCCAGGGATTTGGGTGGGTCACGATACCACAATTGACCCCACAGCTACTATTGCCAGTCCAGTGATAATCGGCAACAACTGTCGGATTGGAGCCAGGGTCAACATCACAGCAGGTACAGTAATTGGCCATAACGTGACGATCGGTGCCGATGCCAATTTGAAGCGGCCATTGATTTGGAATGGTGCTGTGATTGGCGAAGAAGCTCAGTTGCGTGGCTGCATAGTGGGACGAGGAGTCCGAGTTGGGCAGCGAGCACAGTTACTAGAAGGTGCGGTGGTTGGCTCAATGTCACGGGTGGGAGAAGAATCACAGATTAATAGCAACGTGCGGGTTTGGCCAAACAAAGAAATTGAGCCGCTGGCGACTGTTACCCTCAATTTGATTTGGGGAGATATTGCGCGGCGAAATCTGTTTTCCCAGCGCGGGGTGCAGGGTTTGGCGAATATTGATATCACTCCAGAGTTTGCGGTAAAACTGGGCGCAGCCTATGGCTCTACCCTAAAAATGGGGATGCAGGTTACAGTTTCTCGTGACCAACGCAGTATTTCGCGGATGGTTGCTCGATCGCTGGAAGCGGGGTTGATGTCGGTGGGTGTTAATGTCCAGGATCTTGATGCCACAGCGATTCCGGTATCTCGACTAATTATCCCGACACTATCGGTATCCGGCGGTTTGCATATTCGCTTACATCCCGATCGACCGGGATATTTATTGATTGAGTTTTTCGACGATCGAGGGATTAATATCTCTAAAGCCCAAGAGAAAAAAATCGAGTCGGCTTATTTTAAAGAAGATTTACGTCGATCGAGTATTTCAGAAATTGGCAAAATCAGCCATATTCAAGGGATTGAACTATATAACAGCGCTTTCCAGCGCCATCTGAACCTGCATTCGATTCGTGGCACTGGGCGGGTGGTAATTGACTATGCTTATGCCGTTTCGGGAGCTGTGTTACCTTTATTGCTCTCCAAGTTTGGAGTAGATGCAGTGGTGTTGAATGCCAGCCTTAGCCAGACTTCCCCCAACAGCAATGAGCGGGAAGCTTTGTTGAATCAGCTTGGCCGGGTGGTGGAAGCTTTAACGGCTACTTTTGGGGTACAGGTTTCGGCTCATGGCGAGCAGTTGACTTTAGTGGATGAATCTGGCTATATCATTCGCGGTGAAATGATGACGGCTTTGATGGTGCATCTTTCGCTGAAGGCTCACCCAGGGGGGACTATTGTGGTGCCGGTGCAGGCCAGTAGTGCCGTGGATGAGTTGGTGCGTCGCCATGGTGGTGGCATTAAGCGCACCAAGTCTAGCCCCACAGCTTTGATGGAGGCTTGTCAGAAACTGCCCCATGTGGTTTTGGGGGGCAGTGGTGACATGGGTTTTATTTTTCCGGAGCTACATGCTGGGTTCGATGCGATGTTCTGTGTGGCAAAGTTGATTGAAATGCTAGCCAGAGAAAATCGCCCTCTAAGTAAAATTCGCCAGCAATTGCCACGAGTTTTTAATTTAGAACATAGTGTGCGCTGTCCTTGGGGAATAAAGGGTGGTTTGATGCGTCACATGTTAGAACTGCATCAAAGTGAGAAGTTAGATACTGAGGATGGAGTGAAAATTTATAGTTCTCAGAATGACAATTGGATACTGATTTTGCCCGATGCGGGGGAGCCGTTTGTGCATATTTATGTGAATAGCAATGATCGGGAGTGGGCAGAAAGTAATCTACTGGCCTATCAACGACAGGTGGAAGACTATGTCAATCAATATAATTCGGAGAGTCCTTGATTTTGAGCGATCGCAGATCTCAAGCAGAAGTCCGACTTTTTCAAAAAGTCGGACTTCTGCCATAGAGAACCTTATCCCAGGGCTACTTGGTTCATTTCTTCGGGGGTCAGGTTGTTGTGAATGACTTGGCCATCTCGAAACCAGACGATGCGACGTGTTTGGCGGGCTACTTCGGGTTCGTGTGTGACCATGACGATCGTGATGCCGCTGTCGTTTAACTCGGTGAAGATGTTCATTACTTCTTGGGTGGTTTTGGAATCTAGGGCACCAGTAGGTTCATCGGCCAGGAGTAGTACTGGCTTACCGACGATCGCTCGCGCTATGGCTACCCGCTGTTGTTGTCCACCAGAGAGCTGGTTGGGGCGGTTATTGCGGCGATTGGTTAATCCCACTTGTTCTAAGGCTTCGGCGGCGCGGTCTTGGCGTTCTTTGGCCGGGACTCCGGCGTAGATTAGCGGCAGCATGACGTTTTCTAAGGCGGTGGATTGTTGGAGCAAATGGAATTGCTGGAAAACGAAACCAAGTTTGCGGTTGCGCATTTGAGCCAGATTGTCATCAGGCAGAGTGGAGACATCCAGTCTATCTAGGTAATATCTGCCACTGGTGGGTCGATCGAGGCAGCCAATGATGTTCATGGCGGAGGATTTACCAGAGCCAGATGGTCCCATGATCGCGCAGTATTCCCCTTCTTCGATCGTCAGATTGACCATATCTAGGGCTTTGACCAGGGTATCGGCCATCCCATAGCTTTTGCAGACTTCTTCCATCCGAATAATGATTGGTTTGGTGAAGCTATCTTTGATCGGTTGAGTAGAGGAAGTAGTAAGCATTTGTCAAGGATGTTAATAAGGCTATTGTTCGATTTTCTTTGGATATGAACCATTCTTACTAGGAATCTAAAATTTCCCTAATAACACTTTTAAGATCTGCATCACTTTTTTCACCATGAACTTTGGACAATTTTTTAAAAGATCGATCGAAGTTTTCAGATCTTTCAATCAAGTAGGGAGTTAAGCCAATCATGGACTTCTCCTTTGCCGATGCGATTGGGTGATTCCAAAGCTAGACCGTCTTTTAGTATTTCGGTCATCATTGGTTGATACAAAGGGTTTTGGCGTTCTATAAGGTCAAGTTTTTGATAACCAAGTTTTTTCAGAGCATCATGAATGAAGTAGCGAGAGGCGTTGAGGCAGTCAATCATAGTAATTGCCTTATTTGCATACAATCTGGAGATATGAACTTGGTGCTATTGTAGACACCATTATAGGTCAAGATCTACAAATAGTGCAAGAGTACTTGTTGAATATTAAGACTTTAAAAATATTTTGCTAGAATGGTTGCGGACTTCTCTGGTGATTTGTATGAGTGCAATATTTTCTGAGGCTGAATTGGAGATATTATCAACGGAGATCGATCGACAGTTGCAAGAGTTACGCCAATCTAAAGGCGCAGTTGTGCGTGGCGATGAGTTGGAAACAAAGGGTGCTTTGGTGAAGCAGCAGCAGACGATCGAAAGTTTGACAAAAGAGCCTATGGATAATTTTATGGCTAAGTTTGGCCGTGCGGCGCGGGCGGATATTTGTGAGGAGGATGGAATGTTGTATAAGCAATGGAAAAAGTGGGGTGATTTGGAGAATAAGGAGGCTTTGGAGCGTTTGGGTAGTGTGTTGGTGGCGATGGGTTTTTCGGGGAATATGGTTTCTCCTTTGCTGGTGGCGGCGATCGTGGTGATTGCCCATATTGGGTTGAAGGCTTTTTGTGAGGATTATGGGGACAAAAATAAATGATTCAGGAATTAACTGTAAGTTTTGCTGGTGTTGATAAATTCACGATCGGCCACAACAACCAAACCACTGCTGAATTGTCTTTTGCTGCATCGCTGACCAAGGAAGATTGGCAAGATATTCGGTGGTATTTGGAGGTTTTTGCTACCCAATATGCTGCTGATGTAGATGATGAGCGAGCCGATCGAGTGGTGAAGAAGTTGAAGGTTTGGGGGCAGGGGTTGTTTGTGGCGGTGTTTGGAGATCGATCGGCTGCTCGGATGTTTAATGCTTTTCAGGATGGGAAGCCGGAGGGACGGCAGATTTTGATCGCGGCTAGTGAGCCGGAGATTTTGCGGTTGCCTTGGGAGTTGCTGTGTGATTCGGCGGGGACTTTTTTGCTGCATGAAAATCCGAGGGTTGGGCTGCGGCGGCGGTTTGCTGGGGCTGGGGGTGGTCGGCAGCCGATCGCAGTGAAGCCGAAAGAGACTTTGCATTTGTTGATGGTGGTGAGTCGTCCCCAGGGGGCGGGTTTTATTGATCCGAGGGCGGAGGGGCAGGCGGTGTTGCTGGCGATCGAGCGATCTGCGCCGGGGCGGATTGTGGTGGAGTTTTTGCGTCCGGCGACGTTGAGGAGTTTGCGGGAGCGGTTGGATAACAAGAAGTTACCGCCGATCGATATTTTGCATTTTGATGGGCATGGTGTGTTTGCGGCCAATAACGAGGCTGGGGCCGGGAAGCATGATGGTTTAACTAAGGGTGGCTCTGAGAATATGGGCTGTTTGTTGTTTGAGGATGCAGATGGGAGGCGGGATTCAGTTGATGCTCAGGTTTTGGGGGATGTGTTTAATCGCCAAAAAATCAGTTTGGTGGTGCTGTCGGCTTGTCAGTCGGCGATGGTGGGTGAAGATGAGGATGATGCTTTGGGTTGTTTGGCAGCTAAGCTGACAGATGTTGGCATTCCGGCGGTGTTGGCAATGACTTATTCGGTGTTGGTAAAGACTACGGAACAGTTGTTTGGTAAGTTTTATGGGGATTTGGCTGGGGGTGAGAGTTTGGGGGTGGCTTTGGCCAGTGCTCGGCAGGATTTGTATTTTGAGCAGAAGCGGGGGAAACGCTGGCGGGGTAATGCCCAAATTGATCTGAAGTTGGCAGATTGGTTTTTACCGGCTTGGTATCAGGCGGGGGCTGATCTGAAGCTGCTGAAGCCGGTGCGGAATGGTGTTGCCGAGGTTGCGACTGATGCGCCAGGATTGCAACAGTTGCCGAAATTGCAAGAGGAGGGCTTTTTTGGCCGCAGTCGGGAGCTGTGGTTTATTGAGCGGGCTTTTGTACAGGGGACGCGCCGGTTGACTATTGCGGGTTTTGGTGGGCAAGGGAAAACTTATTTGGTGGCGGAGGCGGGGCGCTGGTTGGTGCAGACGGGGATGTTTGAGGTGGTGTGTTTTGTGGATTATGCTTCGTTTCAGGGGGTGGATGCGGTGGGTTATGGGGTGTCGATGCTGGGGGTGGTGCTGGAGCAGAGTTTGCTAGATGCAGCGGCGGTGACGAGGGTGTTGCAGGGGCTGCGCACTTTGGTGATTTTGGATAATTTGGAGAGTTTGGCGACTGATACGTTGGGGGAGTTGTTGACGGTGGCGAAGGGTTGGTCGGAGGCGGGGGAGTCGCGGTTGTTGTTGACGACGCGGGATGGGGGGCTTAGTCATGCCGATTATCTGGCGGCGAATAGTTTGCAGCATCAGTTGTTGTCGTTGGCGGGTTTGGGGAAAGAAGATGCTTTGGATTATTTTCAGGGTCTGATGAAATTGCCGCCGCAGCCTCAGTGGGATTTGCCGGAACGATCGGCTTTGCTGGAGCTGTTTAAGTTGGTGGATTTTCATCCGCTGTCGATTCGGTTGGTGGCTTTGCAGTTAAAAGAGCGCCGAATTGCGGATTTGGCGAAGAATTTGGAGTTGTTGTTGGCGGAGGGTTCGCCAGATCAGGATAAACAGCGAAGTTTGGTGGCCTCTTTGAATTTGTCGTTACAGCGCTTAGATCCAGAGCTGTTGGTGTTGTTGCCGAGGTTGGGTGTTTCAGGGTGGGGCTTTGGAATTTAGTATTTTGGAGATTACGGAGATCGATCCAGATCGATGGCAGCGGTTGAGATCGGCATTGGTTCGAACAGGGTTGTTGCAGATCGAGGTGCTAGAAAATCTCAGATCGCCGTTTTTGAAATTTCATCCAACTCTATCCCCTGTATTGTTTATGCGACTTTCAGCAGAAAAGTATGCAAAGCTCAATGAGCAGTATCAGGAATATTACTATGACCTATCTATTGATTTATACAAAAGAGATTTCCAAAGTCCGCATACAGCAAGATTATTCGCTAAGAGAGAGCTGCCAAATTTGCTATGGTCTGTCAAAGAAGCATTAGCTAATCAATGTGATAACGTTGCAGATTTTGTTAATAACATTAATAAGTTTTTACATGTTTTTGGGTTACAGCGCGATCAGCAGTTTTTGATCGAGTGTCTCAATCAAATCACAGTAAAGAGCGGTTCACGAGATTGGTATTTAATACTTTCTAGCAAAGGAGAGCAACTATTTGAATCCGGCAAATATGATCGAGCGGAAGTAGTGTTTAGACAAATTTTGTGGGAGTTAGGATCGGAAATAAGCTTTAATCGTGCCAATACTCTAGTGCGTTTAGGGCGATGCTTGAGATTTCAAGGCAATTTTCCTATGGCAGAAAAGTTTGTGCGTGAAGGAATATCAGTATCAGAGCAATTAGTACAAAATGAGTATGTTCAAAGACAACAGAGTGAGATCCTATCAGATTTAGGTGATATATTAGCCGAGTTAGGAAAATTTGAGCAGGCTAAAAATGCTTATGAAAATTCGTTAGTAATTGCAGAAAAAAATGGCTATCTTCGGGTAAAAGCAGTTGCCAAAGGACAGATAGGTATTCTTTTTATGCGGCAAGACGATCTAGAGATGGCTTTCGATTCTAGTCAGGAAGCTCTGGATATCTTTCATGAACTTCAAGAATCTGATTCACAAGCTGGTATATTGCATCAGTTAGGGATAATATATCGAAAGCGTCAGAATTGGGAAGAAGCAGATCGTGCCTATAGAAAAGCTGCTAGGATCTGGGAAAAACAAGGAAATAGTTCTAAAGCTGCTAGTACTTATGGAGAACTAGCAAACTTGAACTTACAGATTGATAAGCTCATTGAAGCAGAAGGCTGGTATCGTAAGGCATTACAAGCTGCTCAATTGAATGGAGATAAACTCGTTGAACATAATATCCTAATCGGACTTGCCAGTCTTTTAGTCAATCAACCAAATCGTCTAATAGAAGCTCAGGAATTTACACGAGCTGCACTTGAGATTTGTAAAATCCTTGCATTATCAGGAATCTTGATAACGTTATGAATCTTGGCGAGGATCACCACTGCCCAGAATAAACTCGACTACTGAATTGGTGGTAGCCACTGTAGGGATGAAGCCGCGCGGGAGTAGTTGGAGCCAGTGCTAGTTCGGGGGATGGGAAGGGGCAACTGGTGGCGGCAATTCAGCGGGTGTTGGTTGGAGAGCGGGGTCTTGAGGTGTTGTGGGATGATTTAGATGCTGACGATTCCATGATTATTCAGGCCATAATTGATCGACTCAACACCCCACAATCATAGTTATTATGAATCGATCGAGTTTGATATTGATGTAATCGATCGTCAAAAAATAAAATCGATGCGCGGCACCAGCAAATACCAACGTAGGGGCGGGTTTATCCAAAAATTAGTACGAAGTACAACAACATCAAATAAAAACCCGCCCACCCCACCAGCCACCCACCGCGCATCAACCATCCAAAAACGTCGATCGCTCCGCTTGTGCCAACGGCGATCGCCATAAACATCGAAATCAACAATCCCCAACAAAATGCAATGAAATCATTGATGCCATCGATCGGGCGGCAATCGATCGTCTACCTGTGGGGCGGACGGGTTTTTATTGGAAGAATTTGTTGCTGCGCTTTGTTTGTGGATAAACCCGCCCCTACGGTTCGACTCGCTTATTTTATTGGGGTTCAATCCTGCATTGACAACTTGGATGCGATCGAAAACGTTATGGTACAAATCACCTTATCCAGTTACTTCGATCGTTCCCACCATCCCCGCTGCGGTATGTCCCGGCACAGTGCAACGGAGTTCATAAGTACCCGCCCGCAAGGGAATAAACACCCAATCAGCATGAGTGCCCGGTCGCAACTCCAACTCATGAATTGCCCCTTTAATTTCCACATTGCCAGCATCCACTTTCTGTGACCAAATCGCATCAGCAAAATCTTTGGCCGTAAAATAATGTTTGGTCGGGCTATTGTTAGTTAGCTGTAACTGATAACGACGACCAGCTAAAAAAGTCAGATGATCTGGGACAAACTTGAGTTCGCCCGCTACAGTCCCCAGTTCGATCGACTTCACCAACGGCGACTGTTTAGATAAAGGAGTCACGGCGAAAACAGCAGGAGAAGAAAACACAAATCCCCCAACAAGCACCAAAACTATCAGCAGTCCTGAGATTCGATCACACAGCTTTTGCCATTTAATATCGAGAAGGTTCCGCAGTTTGCTCATAGACCTACACGGGGAATTGAAAGTTATTTTCTGTTAATAACTATTATCCAATTGATTGCCAGAATTGTAGCTGATCAGATCCAAATCTAAACACTTCGTAGAGCCACGATCGGATCCAATTGAGCCGCCCGTTTAGCTGGCACCACCCCAAAGAATAACCCGATCGCCCCCGAAACCGTCACCGCCATAATGACCGAAGCCGGAGCCACCGAAGCAGGCAACGGCGAAAACACCGCTACCAACACCACCCCACCAATGCCAATCAAAGTCCCGACCACCCCACCGGCTGCCGATAGAATCACCGACTCAATAATAAACTGCATCAAAATATCTCCTTGAGTAGCCCCGATCGCTTTCCGCAAGCCAATCTCTTGAGTTCGCTCTGTCACTGACACCAGCATAATATTCATCACCCCAATGCCACCAACTAATAACGAGATGCCCGCGATCGCCCCCAGTAACAAAGTCAAACCACCAGTGATCGTACCCACAATTTGTAGTGCATCTTTTTGATTGCGCACCGTAAAATCATCGTCATTCACTATTTTGTGCCGACGGCGCAGCAAATTAGTAATTTGAAACTCTGCCGCACTCAAACTATCAGAATCCTTCGCTGAAACCGAAATAAAAGAAACCTCTTGGCCAAACGGTGAATTGCGTCCTACAATCCGCCGACTGGCAGTAGATAGTGGCACGTAGGCAACGTCATCCTGGTTACTACCAAAAGATGAACCCTTAGCTACCATGATTCCAATCACTTCAAAGCTAATATTTTTAACCCGAATCTTTTGGCCGATCGCCTCGCGGCCTTCAAATAATTTTTCGGCCAAATCGGGGCCTAATACCACTACTAAATTGGCATTTTTGACATCATCATCATTTAAAAAACGCCCTTTTTCAACTTCAAAACTACGGACTGTCAAAAAACTCGGTGTAGTGCCAACCACCTGAGAAGTACTGTTTTTGTTGTCGTAAGTAATTGCTTGACTAGATTGCAACTGGGCAGCAACGGCAGCAATGCTAGGTACTTGGCGTTTAATCGCCTGAGCATCGGCACTCACCAAAGTCCGGGGTAAACCCAAACGGTTTTGTTGACTGTTCGGACCACCTGGCAAAATAAATAGAGTATTTGGCCCCAAATTCTTAAACTGATCTTCCGCCAGCTTTTGAGTGCCTTGACCAATCCCCACCATGGCAATCACCGAGGCATTACCAATAATAATCCCCAACATAGTTAGGCCACTGCGCAGCTTGTTAGCAATCAGTGTACTAGTGGCCATTTTAAGGCTTTCGCCGAAATCCACACCCTTGCGAGCCTTAGCCATTGCTATTTCTCCTTGTCTTTGTTGAGTTTGAATCCCTTGGGAGTATCGATAAACACTCGATCGCCAGACTTAATGCCATTCAAAATCTGGGTTTTATCTTTGACACTAAAGCCAATTTCTACTTCCTTAAACTCCGGCTGATTATCTTTACCGGGTATTAGTACCCCATCTTTACCTTTATTTCGCACAATTGCTACCGTCGGCACCATCAACGAAGCCGGAGCGCTCTTGCCCACAAAAGAGACATTCGTATTCATCCCCGATTTGAGTTTTTGCTCTCGATCGCTATCAATGCTCACCCGCACTTCAAAAGAAGTAACGTTTTGCTCCACCACCGCCTCGGGAGCCACAATCCGCACTGTCCCCTGAAACTTAGTATCAGGATAAGAATCCGCCGTAATTTCTACTTTTTGACCCACATTGACTTTGCCGATATCTACTTCTGGCACCTTGGCTTTAACTTCCAAATCTCTAGCGATCGCTACTACCGAAGTAGAAGTAGCCTGACCTTCTTTAGATGCAGTAGTAGTGGGAGTCACAAATGCCCCGACGCTAGCATAGCGCTGAGTAATAATGCCATCAAAAGGAGCAATAATCACCGTTTCTTGGATCTGTACCTGAGCAGCATTTAACCGCGCACGCGCTGTATCTACCGCTGCCGTAAGCTGATCTACCTCTTCCCGGCGGGAACCATTTTTTAATTGCTCCAAGGATGACTGGGCTTGGCGCACATCGGCTTCGGCCTTGGTGACATCTTCCGATCGACTACCAGCCTGCTGCTGTTGCAAGTTTTGTTCTACTTCCGCCACCGCTGCTAAACGCTGGGCAATTTCTTGGCGAGAATTGTTTTTGACCTGCTGGAGCTTTTGCTGGACTTCGATATAGGTCGCCGTAGTAGTTTGATAGTCAGCCATAACTTCATCCAGCCGATCTAGAGTAATAGCCCCTTGATTAGCCAGTTTTTGAAAGCGCCCTAATTTGAGCTTAGCCAAGTTCTGGCGGGCTGCCGCTGAGGCAATTTGTGATTCGGCCTGTTGAATTTGTTGGGGAGCGATCGATTGAGATAAAGCCAAGTTAGACTTTACTTGATCGAGCTTGGCGCGCACTTGGGCAATTTCTTGAGGTCGATTGCCATTTTTTGTCCGAGCAAAAGTGGCTTGAGCGGCATCTAACTTCGATTGTGCCTGAGAAATTTCTTCTGGCCGACTGCCATTGCGGCTTTTAGCTAAATTGGCCTGAGCTTGACGTAGGTTAGCTTGAGCTTCGGCAATCTGTGCCCGTACATCGGCATTTTCCATTTGGGCGATCTGTTGACCTTGGCGAACTAAGTCTCCTTGCTCCACAAAAATTGCCGCTACTCGTCCCGAGTTTTTGGGACTAAGATTCACTGTTTGACCCGGTAATACCGAGCCGTTGGCGGCAATTTTGAGGGTGATATCTTGGGCGACAGCCTCCACTGTCAGTTTTTTTAGATCTACATCACTACTAGGGCGAAAATTATTAAAGGCGTAGGTACCAATCCCCGCCACACCAATCACGGCAGCACCAATACCAGCCACCAATGGCCACCGACGCTTTGAAGCTAAAACAGGCAAATTTTCCATGAGATATGCAAAAACTGAAAATTAGGAAATCGATATATCTATGAGATCTAGCAAGATGAATTAAGAAGCTAAACAAACCCATCAGTGCGGATCACCTGATGGTCAAAATGTGGTCAAAATATGTCTGAGATTTGTTTACAGGTAAAAAACTGGATTCTAGCTGCCATCTCCAGGGGTCAGTCATTAATCTTAACATTCCCATCTAGCCCCAAACCATGATCAAATAGCTTTGCGGACTAATTGCCCGAGTTTCGCTAGCCAATGCTAGAATTTTCCCAGGGGAACAGTGTCTACTAATATTGCTGTCTTCTGTCCCAATACCTCTACCAACATAAACATCGTGGTTTTCCGACAATTGGCTAAATATACTGCCGTGATGCTGGCCTTGTTGAGCTGTGGAGTTGTAACTGTCGCTCCGGCCAGCTCTCAAGTGATTCTCCCCTATGTTTCACAACAAAATCAGAAAGATTTCGCCCGGGAAGCTGCCCGCCTCTACGAAAGCGCTTTACGCCTATCGCAGTTTCAGCTCTATGAGCAGGCTATTCCTCGGGCAGTTTTGGCCAACCAGCTCGCCCCCGAACGATCAGATATTTTGCTGCTGTTGGGCACTCTATACCTACAAAACCAAAAGTCCGATAAAAGTATTGAAATCCTTAAGAAAGCCCAAGCTCTGGCTCCCAAAGATGCCAATGTCTTACTGTCTTTAGGCACAGCTTTTTTTCAGAAAGGCTCCTATCCCCAGGCGATCGAACAACTGCAAGCCGGTCTAAAAATCAACCCTACCAGCGTACCAGGGCTGTTTGACCTAGGTAATGCCTACTATCGCAGCAAGCGTTACCCAGAAGCCATTACCACCTACGAAAAATCGGTACAGCAGAAAAAAGACTTCTGGCCAGCTCTAAACAACATTGGCCTAATTAGCTACGAGACTAACAACT